>NZ_JBVHIP010000009.1:0-246797 GCF_055560495.1 Kitasatospora sp. NPDC023176
GGTACTGCAGGGGGGACCCTGTGGGAGAGTAGGACGCCGCCGAACAATTCTTCAGAAAAGGCCCACCCGGGTTCCCGGGTGGGCCTTTTCGCGTTTTCCGGGAGAAGCGGGATCCGAGGATCGGGGAGCGGGAAGCCCGGGAGCCTAGAAACCCGGAGGCCCGAAAAAGATCTTGGCCGGCCATGTCGAGAACCCGTGGCCTGCTCCGTCCCCGGGGTGGACGCGGCCACAATGGGTCGCACCAGCACCGAGGGAGAAGCACGATGGCCAAGTACCTGCTGCTCAAGCACTACCGAGGCGCCCCGACTCCGGTCAACTGCGCGCCGATGGACCAGTGGACGCCGGAGGAGGTGACGGCGCACATCACGTTCATGCAGGACTTCGCGGCCCGGCTGGAGCAGACCGGTGAGTTCGTCGACGCCCAGGCGCTCGCGCCCGAGGGAACGTGGGTCCGGTACGACGGCGAGGGGCGTCCGCCAGTGACCGACGGGCCGTTCGCCGAGACCAAGGACCTCATCGCCGGCTGGATGGTGATCGACGTCGACAGTTACGAGCGCGCGCTCGAACTGGCCGGGGAACTGTCCTCGGCCCCCGGGGCCGGGGGCAAGCCGATCCACGAGTGGCTGGAGCTTCGCCCGTTCCTGGCCATGCCGCCGACCATCACGGAGTGACCTCTCCGATGAACGAGGCCCTGATCCGGAGCCTCACCCCGGGTGTACTCGGTGTTCTCGTCCGCCGCGGAGCCGATTTCGCGGCGGCCGAGGACGCCGTGCAGGAGGCGCTGGTGGAGGCGGTCCGGGTCTGGGAGCGCGATCGGCCGAGGGATCCGAAGGGATGGCTGGTCACCGTCGCCTGGCGGAAGTTCCTCGACGCGGCCCGGGCGGACACCGCCCGGCGCCGACGGGAGGACCTGGTCGACCGGGAACCGGAGCCCGGGCCCGCGGCCGCGCTGGACGACACGCTGCAGCTCTACTTCCTGTGCGCCCACCCGTCGTTGACGCCGTCCTCCGCGGTGGCGCTCACCCTGCGGGCGCTCGGCGGGCTGACCACCCGGCAGATCGCCCAGGCCTATCTGGTGCCCGAGGCGACCATGGCGCAGCGGATCAGCCGGGCCAAGCGCACCGTCTCGGCCGTCCGGTTCGATCAGCCGGGCGATGTCGCCACCGTGCTGCGCGTCCTCTACCTGGTCTTCAACGAGGGCTACTCCGGTGACGTCGACCTCGCCGCCGAGGCGATCCGGCTGACCCGGCAGTTGGCGGCGGCGATCGACCACCCGGAGGTGGCGGGGCTGCTGGCGCTGATGCTGCTGCACCACGCCCGGCGGGCCGGCCGGACCGGGGCGGACGGCCGTCTGGTGCCGCTCGCCGAGCAGGACCGCGGCCGCTGGGACACCGGGTTGGTCGCGGAGGGCGTCGGGATCCTGCAGACGGCGCTGGCCCGGGACCGGCTGGGCGAGTTCCAGGCCCAGGCGGCCATCGCGGCGTTGCACGCGGACGCACTCACCGCCGACGAGACGGACTGGGTGCAGATCGTCGAGTGGTACGACGAGTTGGTGCGTTTGACGGACAGTCCGGTGGTGCGGCTGAACCGCGCGGTGGCGGTGGGCGAGGCCGACGGGCCGCGGGCCGGGCTGGCGGCGCTCGGGGAGCTGGACGACTCGCTGCCCCGGTACGCCGCCACCGCGGCGTACCTCCACGAGCGGGACGGGGACCGGGCGACGGCGGCCCGGCTGTACGCCGAGGCGGCCCACAAGGCGTCCAACCTGGCCGAGCGTGACCACCTGACGCGTCAGGCCGCCCGGCTCAACGCCCGGCTCAACGCCCGTCGCGGCGGCTGACGGTGGCGGGTCGGCTCACAGCCGGCCGGCCGCCTTGAGCGCCAGGTAGGCGTCCGCCAGGGCCGGGGCGATCTGGGCGGGCGGGGCGTCGAGGACGGTGACGCCGTGCCGGGTGAGCCGGTCGGCGGTGTGTCGCCGGTCGGCGCGGGTCTGTTCGGCGGCGGCGGCTCCGTAGACGGCCTCCACGGTGCCGCGGCCGGCCGCCAGCACGTCCAGGTGCGGGTCGGCGACGGAGGCGAGGACGACCTCGTGGCGCTTGGTGAGGAGCGGCAGCAGCGGGCGCAGGCCGTCCTCGACGGGCGCCGCGTCGAGCCCGGTGAGCAGGACGATCAGCGAGCGGTGCGGTGCCATCTTGAGCGCGGTGGAGACCAGCGAGCGCATGTCGGTCTCGTGCAGCGCGGGCTCCAGCAGGGCCATCGCGTTGGTGAAGGCGGGCAGGATCTCGCTGGGCGAGCTGCCGATGACGGCGGCGCGCTTGCGGGCGTCGTGGGCGAGCAGGTCGACCCGGTCGCCGGCGCGGGTGGCGAGGGCCGTGATGAGCAGGGCGGCGTCGAGGGCGGCGTCCAGGCGGGGGGCGTCGCCGACCCGGCCGGCCGAGGTGCGGCCGGTGTCGAGGACGACGAGGATGTGCCGGTCGCGTTCGGGGCGCCAGGTGCGGACGGCGACGGCGTTGCGGCGGGCGCTGGCGCGCCAGTCGATGGAGCGGACGTCGTCGCCGGGCAGGTACTCCCGCAGGGAGTCGAACTCGGTGCCCTGGCCGCGGGTCAACACCGAGGTGCGGCCGTCGAGTTCGCGCAGCCGGGCGAGCCGGGAGGGCAGGTGCTTGCGGCTGTTGAACGGGGGGAGGGCGCGGACCGTCCAGGGGACGTGGTGGGAGCCCTGGCGGCCGGCCAGGCCGAGCGGGCCGAGCGAGCGGACCGTCACTCGGTGGGCGTGGTGGTCGCCGCGGCGGCCCGGGGTGAGGATGGAGACGGTCCGGCGCCGTTCGCCGCCGGGGACGGCGAGGGAGTGCCGGGAGGCGGTCTCGGCGGTGCCGGGGCGCCACGCGGAGGGCGCCCAGGCGTCGCGGATCAGGGCCCGGAGCGGTCGCCCGGAGGGGTTGGTGACGGTGAGTTCGACCGAGGCGTCGTCACCGAGCCGGACGGTGGTGTCGCCGCCCCGGACGATCCGCAGGCTGCGGACGGGGGCGGCGAGCACCAGGTCGGCCAGGACGGCGAGCAGCAGCGCGCCGGTGACGGCCCCGATCCCGGTCCAGGAGGGCAGCAGCAGGCCCACGAAGAGCGCGCCGAGCGCGGCGATCAGGGCGGTTCGCCCGGTGAGGGCCATGCGGGTGCGCTCCTTCGGAAGCCCGGTGAATTCGAGGACCCGGTACGCCTACCGGTGGTGGATCAGCGGGGGGCGGGCGTCTGGGCGAGGACGGCCTGGATGACGGAGTCGGCGGTGACGCCCTCCATCTCGGCCTCGGCGCGCAGCGCGACGCGGTGCCGCAGGGTGGGCAGGGCGAGGGCCTTGACGTCGTCCGGGGTGACGTAGTCCCGCCCGGCCAGCCAGGCCCAGGCGCGCGAGGCGGCGAGCAGCGCGGTGGCGCCGCGGGGGGAGACGCCGATGGACAGCGACGGGGACTGCCGGGTGGCCCGGCAGAGGTCGACGATGTACGCCAGGACCTCGGGCGAGACGGTCAGCCGGGCGATCTGCTCGCGGGCGGCCGCGAGGTGCTCGGGCCCGGCGACCGGGCGGACGCCGGCGGCGGCGAGGTCCTTGGGGTCGAAGCCGGAGGCGTGCCGGGACAGCACCTGGAACTCCTGGTCGCGGTCGGGCAGCGGCAGGATCAGCTTGAGCAGGAAGCGGTCCAGCTGGGCCTCGGGCAGCGGGTAGGTGCCCTCGTACTCGACCGGGTTCTGGGTCGCGGCGACCATGAACGGGACGGGCAGCGCGCGCGGTTCGCCGTCGACGGTGACCTGCCGCTCCTCCATGGCCTCCAGCAGGGCGGCCTGGGTCTTGGGCGGGGTGCGGTTGATCTCGTCGGCCAGCAGCAGGTTGGTGAAGACCGGGCCGGGCTGGAAGGAGAACTCGGCGGTGCGGGCGTCGTAGACCAGTGAGCCGGTGACGTCGCCGGGCATCAGGTCGGGGGTGAACTGGATGCGCTTGGTCTCCAGGCTGAGCGCCGTGGACAGGGTGCGGACCAGCAGGGTCTTGGCGACGCCGGGGACGCCCTCCAGCAGGACGTGGCCGCCGCAGAGCAGCGCCACCACCAGACCGGTGACGGCGGCGTCCTGGCCGACCACGGCCTTGCCGATCTCGGCGCGCAGGGCGGTCAGTGCCGCGCGCGGGTCGGTGGTGGAGGTGGCGGGGGTGGCGGGTGCCGTGCCGGGGGTGATGCGGAGCTGGGCGGTCGCCTGTTCGGTCACGGGTTCCGTACCTGCCTTTCGAGGGCGTCGAGATCGTCGGCGAGCCGCAGCAGCGCGGCGTCGTCGGTGGGGGGCGGGCCGTACAGCAGGGCCCGGACGTCCCCGGCGGGTCGTTCGGGGAGGCGGCCGGCGACGGCCGCGCAGAGTGCTTCCGGCTCGGGTGCGCCGGCCTGGAGCGGGAGGCCCAGGGCGGGGGCGAGGCGGTGGGCGGCGGCTCGGCGCAGGGCCTCGGCGGCGCGGCCGCGGGCCCTGGCCCGCCGGTACAGGCGGGCGCGGCCCTCGGTGGTCTCGGCGGCGCGGACCACCACGGGCAGGTTCTCGCTGACCACCGGGCCGAGCCGGCGGGCGCGCCAGAGGGCGGCGAGCAGGGCGGCGACGGCGAGCTGGTAGAGGGCCCAGTGCCAGCCCTTCGGGATGAAGTCGCCGAGGGTCTTGCGCTGGGTGCCCTCGGCGACCGGCGCGGAGTAGTCGGGCAGGTGCCAGGTGAGGTGGGGCTGCGAGCCGAGCAGGCCGAGCGCGAGCGAGGCGTTGCCGTCCTCGGCCAGCCGGCCGTTCTGCAGGAACTGGCCGCTGCCGAGCACGATGACGTCGCCGCCCCCGCTGGGGGTGCTGACCAGCGGGTAGCCGTGGCTGAGCGGGTAGCAGCCGTCGCCGCGGCTGCCGCTGGTGTAGAGCGTGCCGCCCATCGAGGCGCTGCCGGCCCGGACGGCCTCGGGCAGCGCGCAGCTCGGGTGGGTGCTGCGGACGGCCGCGAAGGGGACGCCGCCGACCTCGTCGGAGGTGCGGATGCCGGGGGCGAGCGCGCTGAGGGCGGCCGGGCCCGGGTTGATCAGGACCAGCCGCTGGTGCCGGGCCGCGGCGACGGTGCGCAGCTCGGCCGGGCTGAGCAGGTCGGGTTCGGGCAGCAGCAGGGTGTCGGCGCCGTTCGCGGCGGTCGTGGGGTCGGTGCTGAGGTCGGCCTTGACGCCCTGGTGTTCGAGCAGCGCGACCACGGCGTGGGCGCCGTCGGAGTCGTAGGAGCGCGGGTCGGTCGGCGGGTAGCGGTGGCCCTGGTTGAGGACGGCGAGGCCGACGGCGGCGACCAGCAGGACGGCGAGGAAGACCAGGTACCAGCGGGCCCGGCGGATCAGGCCGCGCCCGGTGGGGGCGAGGCTGGTCGGGGTGGCGTCGGTGGGTCGTTCGGCGGGTCGTTCGGCGGCGGGGGGAGCCGGGGCGGTGCTGGTCATGCCGCTCCTCCCGGGGTCGAGGTCGGTGTCGGGGCCGCGGCGGAGGCGTGGACCGGACGGCTGCGCTCCAGCGTCCGGTCGAGGTCCAGCAGCAGCCGGTAGGCGGCCTGGTCGGCGGTGCGCTCGCCGTACGCGACGTCGTCGAAGGCGCGGGCGGCGGCGGCCAGCGCGGCGGCGTGCTCGGGCAGGGCCCGGCCGGCCTCGGCGGCGGCCTCGTCGGCGGTGCGGCCGGGCCGGGTGTCGAGCAGGGTGCGCTCCTCCAGGGCCCGGACCAGCGCGCGCATCTGCTCACGGACGGCCTCGGCCCAGCGCCCCGCGGCGGCGTGCCCGGCGGCGTCGGTGCGGTACTGCGCGGCGCTGCGGGGGCCGTCGGCGCCGTACACGCCGATGACGGTGCGGGCGGCGCGCTTGGGTGCGCCGAGGCGCCACCAGACGGCGGCGGCGATCACCACGGCGACGATCAGGAAGAGCACCAGGCCGGTGCTGCCGTCGGTGCCGCCGGCGGAGATGGTGCCCACGGCGCGGTCGATGTGGTCCCAGATCCAGTCGACGACGCGTTCCAGGATGCTCGGGTCGTTCTTGTGGTACTCGGCGTTGAGCAGCTCGTCGCGGGCGGCGTCACGGGCCGGGTCACGCGGAACGGTGACCGGGGCGCCGCCGGCGGCGAGGAGCCTGTCCCCCCAGATAGGCATCCGGTTCAGCGCCTCGCCGGGGTCTGGTCGGGGTGGTCGCTCCAGCCGGTGCCGCCCTGCTCGGCCAGTCCGGCGGCGCGGGCCAGCTCGATGTCCAGGGCCTCGCGGCGGATCCGCTGGTCGATGTAGACCAGCACGCCGACGGCGGCGAGGAAGGGGGTGGACAGCGCGGAGGCGATGATCCCGGCGATCGCGGTCATCACCATCATGCCGATGGACTCGTTGGCGGTGTCGCCGAGGCGGTCCATGGAGCCGAAGCCGAGCACCAGGCCGATGAAGCGGAACGGGATGGCGAGCGTCACCCCGACGATCCCGGCCAGGACCCGGCTCAGCAGGACGATGCCGAGGATCCGCCACCAGGAGCCGCGGGCCAGTCGCCGGGAGCGCGAGAGCGCCGTCAGCACGCCCTGCTTCTCCAGCATCAGCGCGGGGGCGGCCAGGCTGTAGCGGATCAGCAGCCAGATGCCGACCGGGACGCTCAGCAGGCCGACCAGGAACAGCAGGCCCGTGGTGCTGGGGCTGTCCGTGCCGCCGGCCAGGTAGCCGAGCAGCGGGGTGAAGCCGAGCAGCATCACGCCGACGCTCATCAGGGTGGTGAGCACGGTGAGTCCGAGCAGCTGCAGCAGCCGGGGGCGGGCGTCGCGCCAGGCGTCCCCGGCGGTTACCGACCGGCCGAGGACGGCGCGGCTGACCACGATGGTGAGCAGGGCCACGGCGAGCGCGTCGAGCAGCAGCGTCAGCGGCAGGCTGACGAGCAGGGTGAGGAGCTGGGTGGAGGCGCCGGTGCGGCCCTTGACCAGCAGCTGGGCGACGAAGGCGCCGGCCTGGTCGAGCACGGCGATGCCGAGCGAGAGGGTGAGCGCGGTGCGCCAGTGCCGGCGGACGGTGGTGACGGCTCCGTCGAGCAGTTCGCCGACGCTGAGCGGGCGCAGCGGGATGACGCCGGGCCGGGGGCTGCGGGGGACGTCCCAGCCGTACGGGTCGCGGCCGGGCGGCTGGGTGCCACGGTGCGGCTGCCCGTACTGAGCGCCCGAGCCGGGGGTGGCCTGAGGGGGTGCCGACGGCCCGGGCACGGCGGCGGGCGCGTCGGCCGGGGGCCGGGCGCCGTCGCGGGGCGGCTCGGACGAGCTGGGCGAGGCCCAGCCCGGAGTGTCGGTCATCACTGCTCCTCGGAGGGGCGTCCTGGGCGCGGCTCCGGGCGGATCTTTCGCCCGCGCGCAGCGCCCATCGTGCCATGGGGCCCGGAGACGCCCCAGGGGTATCCGGTTGCTGATCGGCAACGGGGGCCACCGGGGGGTCGGACGGCGGGTTCCGGACGGTTCGGCGGCACTCCGACGGGGGTTATTCGCCCGGTATGGCCGGAATTCGACGGCGGGGGAGTTGGCCGTTGTGGAGCATTGGCACTGCTGTGCGGCAGGTCACAATCCGGTAATGAGAAGATGGACCCATGAAGGGACGCGTCCTCGTCGTTGATGACGACTCCGCACTGGCCGAGATGCTCGGCATTGTGCTGCGTGGTGAGGGTTTTGAGCCGTTTTTCGTCGCGGATGGGGACAAGGCGCTAGCCGCGTTCCGGGAGAGCAAGCCCGATCTGGTCCTGCTCGACCTGATGCTGCCCGGCCGGGACGGCATCGACGTGTGCCGCCAGATCCGGGCGGAGTCGGGTGTCCCGATCGTCATGCTGACCGCGAAGACCGACACGGTCGACGTGGTGGTGGGCCTGGAGTCCGGCGCCGACGACTACGTCACCAAGCCGTTCAAGCCCAAGGAACTGGTGGCCCGGGTGCGTGCCCGGCTGCGCCGGGCCGAGGAGCCGACGCCCGAGCAGCTGACCATCGGCGATCTGGTGATCGACGTGGCCGGCCACTCGGTGAAGCGGGACGGGCGCAGCATCCCGCTGACTCCGCTGGAGTTCGACCTGCTGGTCGCGCTGGCTCGCAAGCCCTGGCAGGTGTTCACCCGGGAGGTGCTGCTGGAGCAGGTCTGGGGCTACCGCCACGCGGCGGACACCCGCCTGGTCAACGTCCACGTGCAGCGCCTGCGGTCCAAGATCGAGAAGGATCCGGAGCGCCCCGAGATCGTGGTGACCGTCCGCGGCGTCGGCTACAAGGCCGGACCCAGCTGAGGTGACGGACCGGGCTGAGGGCACCCCGTCGGGTACCGCGACCGACGGGGCGGGGGCCGTGCGCGGGGACGTGCTGAGTTCGACCACCCGCCGCCGCCGCGGCCCGTCCGGAATGTTCGGTCTGATGAAGCGTCAGTTTCGGCGGCCCGCGCGCCGGGTGAGCGCGCTGTACCGCCGGTCGATCCAGGTGCGCGTGGTCGCGGTGTCCCTGCTGGCCTCCATCGCGGTGGTCCTGGTGCTGGGCGTGGTCGTGGTGGCGCAGGTGCGCACCGGCCTGCTCGACACCAAGATCGACGCGGCCCGGGCGCAGGCCCGGATCGGCTTCCAGGTCGAGCAGAAGAAGATCGACGAGGCCCGGGACCAGACCCTGCGCGGCGCCGTCGACCCGACCACCGGCGAGACCGGCACCTGGCTGCTGCGCCAGGTCAACGACCTGGCCGCGAGCGGGCAGACGGTCTACTCGGTGATCGCGATGGCCCCCGGCACCGGGACGGTCGTCCCGGACAGCGCCGGCTTCGCGCCCCGCTACTCGGGCGACATCCAGCCCAGCAGCGTCCCGGACACCCTGCGCGCCAAGCTCTTCGCAGAGCCCGGCCAGATGTTCGACCAGCCGACCCGGATCCACCGCTCGCCCGAGGCCGGCGGCAAGAGCGAGCCCGGACTGGCCCTCGGCATGCAGTTCGTCGGCCCGGCCGACACCAGCTACCAGCTGTTCTACGTGTTCTCCTTCGGCCAGGAGACCGACACCCTCAACCTGATCACCGGCACCCTGGCGACCGCCGGCGTCTTCGTGGTCATCCTGATGGGCGGCATCGCCTGGGTCGTGGTGCGCCAGGTGGTCACCCCGGTGCGGATGGCCGCCGGCATCTCCGAGCGGCTCGCCGACGGGCACCTGGAAGAGCGGATGAAGGTGACCGGGACGGATGACATCGCCCGCCTCGGGGAGTCGTTCAACCGGATGGCCAACGCCCTGCAGGCGCAGATCCGCCAGCTGGAGGAGCTGTCCCGGGTGCAGCGGCGCTTCGTCTCGGACGTCTCGCACGAGCTGCGCACCCCGCTGACCACCGTCCGGATGGCCGCCGACCTGATCTACGACAGCCGCGAGGACCTCGACCCGATGGCGGCCCGCTCGGCGGAGCTGCTGCAGGGCCAGCTGGACCGCTTCGAGTCGCTGCTGGCCGACCTGCTGGAGATCAGCCGCTTCGACGCCGGCGCCGCGATCCTGGACGCCGAACCGGTCGACCTGCGCGAGATCGTCGCCCGGGTGGTGGAGGCCGCCGACCCGCTGGCCGACGCCAAGGGCAGCACCGTGGTGATCCGCGGTGACGGCGAGCCGGTGCTGGCCGAGGTGGACTCCCGCCGGATCGAGCGCATCCTGCGCAACCTGGTGGTCAACGCGCTGGAGCACGGCGAGGGCCGCGACGTCGTGGTCCGGCTGGGCTCGGCGGACGGCGCGGTCGCGGTCGGCGTGCGCGACTACGGCATCGGCCTCAAGCCGGGCGAGGCCTCCCGGGTGTTCCACCGCTTCTGGCGGGCGGACCCGTCCCGGGTGCGCACCACCGGCGGTACCGGCCTGGGCCTGTCCATCGCGGTCGAGGACGCCCATCTGCACGGCGGCTGGCTCCAGGCCTGGGGCGAGCCCGGCGGCGGCTCGCACTTCCGGCTCACCCTGCCGCGCACCCGGGGCGGCGAGATCAACCGGGCGCCGTTCCGGCTGGAGCCGGAGGACTCCCGCAACAACCGGGGCCTGGGAGCGTACGGCACGCCGTACCGGCGGGCGATCGCCCCGGCGGGCTCCACGGCGATGACCGCCGCCGAGGAGCCGGCCGAGGCGCCGGAGGGGGCCGGCAACGGGCTCGGCAGCGGGCTCGGCGGGGTGCTGAACATCGGCCCCGGGCTGGGGCGGAGCCGGATGCCGGAGGGGCCGCGTTCGGACCCCTCGGACGTGCGGACCGTGGGAGCCGGCTACGGCGCCACCGGCGCCCAGGTCATGGTGGACCCGACGCGCGGACGGCCGTCGGTGGCACAGCGGACGGCGGAACCGGACGCGACGGGTGGGACGGACCTGGAGGGGTCGCAGCGTGCGAAGGACGAGCAACAGGACTGAGCCACGGCTCGTGGCGGTGGCCGGCGTGGTGCTCGGCGCCCTGGTGGCGAGCGGCTGCGCGGCCATGCCGGACTCCGGCGGCATCACCAAGGTGGAGCTGTCCCAGGGCTCGGCCGACAAGAACCTGCAGGCCAGGGTCTTCCCGGTGGCGCCCGGCAAGGGCGCCAAGCCGCGCGAGCTGCTGACCGGGTTCCTGGACGCGGTGACCGCGGACGAGGGGTACGAGACCGCGCGCAAGTACCTCACCGAGCACGCCGCCGCGACCTGGAACCCGGACGCGGGCATCCAGGTGCTCTCCGCCACGAAGATCCCGTCCGACCAGGTGGTCGGCGACAAGGACACCGAGTACTCCGAGACGGTGTCCGGTCAGCTGGTCGCCAAGGTCGACGAGAAGCACTCGTACCTGCTGGTCACCGGGCAGAACAACAACGTCTTCGACTTCACCTTCACGCGTGAGGACGGCGAGTGGCGGATCGCCAAGCTGCCGCCCGGCGTGATCATGAACGAGACCAACTTCCGGAACAGCTTCCGGCAGGTCGAGCGCTTCTTCTACACCGCCCCCGACCCATCCGCGCCCCCCGCCGGCAGCGGCGGCCAGGAGGTGCTGATCGCCGACCCGATCTACCTGCGGCGCCGGGTCGACCCACTGGCCTCGGCCGCCAAGGCGCTGGTCGCCGGGCCCTCGAACTGGCTCTCGCCGGTGGCCCGGACGGCCTTCCCGAGCAGCACCACGGTCGACAAGGTGACCATCGACGACAGCCGGATCGCCCACGTGCAGCTCGGCGGCGCCGACCTCGGCGACGCGATGGCCTGCCGCCGGATGGCCACCCAGCTCTTCTACACCTTCGCCGACCAGGGCAAGGGGCAGGTCGAGCGGCTGGAACTGAAGGGCCAGCGGGGCTCCTGCACGGCCAGCCGCACCGACGACCCGGCCGTCGGCCCCGGCGCGCTGGCCGGCCGGCTGCCCGTGCAGCAGTACTACCAGCGCGCCGACAACGGCGTGCTGATGGCGGCCGACGAGGGGCGCGGCGGCGACCCGGTGCCCGGGGTGCTCGGCAAGCCGCACGTGAACGGCGCGCCCCAGCTGGGCACGGTCGCGGTCAGCCGGGACGGCGCCCAGGCCGCCGCGATCTCGGACGACGGCCACCAGCTCTACTCGGTGCCGCTGCAGCCCGGCACGGTGGCGCTGCCCGAACCCGTGCTCAGCTCCCCGGCGAAGGCGGGCGCCAAGGACGACGGCCTGGCCTCGCCCAGCTGGGACGGCCGTGGCGACCTCTGGGTGGTGGACCGCAATCCGCAGGGCCCGCGGGTGGTGACGGTGCGCGGCGGCAAGTCGTCCACCGTGCCGGTGACCGCGCAGACCGGGCAGCCGGTGCAGGGGGTGCAGGCGCTGAAGCTCTCCTCGGACGGCGCTCGGATCGCCCTGGTGGTCAAGTCGCCCGGGGTGAACGGCAGTTCACTGATGTTCGGGCTGGTGGAGCACGGCGGCACGCCGGCCGCGCCGACCGTGCGGATCACCGGGGTGCGCCCGGCGGCGCCATCGCTGGTCGACGTCGCCTCAGTGTCCTGGGCGGAGACCGACCAGCTGCTGGTGCTCGGCAAGGAGGCCGACCGCCCCCAGCAGCTCTACTACATCAGCACCGACGGCTCGCAGAGCACGGACAGTCAGCTGCAGACCGGCAACGGCCTGCCGTCCTCCCCGCAGTCCATCTCGACCGCGGAGTCCCGCGGGTACATCCTGGCCCAGCCCTCGCCGGTGCTCGCGGTGGCGGCGGGCACCGTCTACCGGCTGGTCAACAACCAGTGGCGGGAAGCCCAGTTGGTGGACAGGGCCCGGTCGTACTTCTACGCGGGCTGAGGGCGGACCGGCCGGCGTACCGGCCTCAGCCGGCCGGCCGCACCTCGGTGGCCGCGACCGTGGCGCCGGCCCGGGCCGGCAGTCCGGCGTCGGCCAGCGCCCGGGCCGCCTCGGCCAGGCTCGCCCCGGTGGTCACCAGGTCGTCCACCAACACCGGTTGACGGCCGGCCAGGCCCCGGCGGGCGTGCGGCAGGACGGTGAGCGCGCCGTGCAGGTTGCGCCGCCGCTCGGCGGCGTTCAGCCCGGCCTGGTCGGCGACCGGACGGGCGTGCCGCAGCAGCGGCGCGGCCCGGGCGTCCAGGCCGGCCCGGCGCAGCGACCGGGCGGCGGCCCCGGCCAGCCGCAGCGTCGGGTCGTGGCCCCGGGCGCGCACCGCCGAGCGGGCCGAGGGCATCGGCACCAGCAGCAGCGGCGGCGCGACCCCGGCCCGGGCCCCCAGGGCGGAGCGCACCGCCCGTCCGAGCGCCTCGCCGAGCGGCCCGGCCAGCCGCAGCGCGCCGCGCTCCTTGTGGGCGAGCAGCAGCTGTCGCACCGGGTCGGTGTACGGCGCGGCCGCGTGCGCCCAGGGCAGCAGCGTGGGGCCGGGGCGGGCGGAGGTCAGGGCCTGCCGGCAGGCCGGGCAGAGCTGGCCGCGTTCGGCCCCGCAACCGGCGCAGTCCGCGGGGAGCAGGACGTCCAGCAGCCCGGCCAGTGCGTGGCCGAACGGTGTCCGTGCGGACGGCGGACGGGAGGGGGAGGGGGACGGCGGCACGGCTGCTCCTGGCGGCGGCAGGCACGGAGAGTCAGCACAGGATCCGCCGTATGGGGGGCGTTGTCCAGGTATTTACCCTTACTTCACCCGCAGGAGGGTAGACAGGGTGCAACAGTTTGACCGCCCGCCTCCAGCACCGCCCGCAGTATCGGGTCATACCCATCGTTCCGCCCGGGGAGGCGAAAACCCCGCCTGAGGTGTTCGATAAGGCTCCAGGGGGTTTCAACCGTCCCTGATGGGGAGGAAGTGAGATGAGGGCCAGTCGTTCCCGCCGGTGGCGGGGGCGGGGGGCCGGCAGTGGATGGGCTGGTCCAGCTGGAGCTCAGTCCGGTCCGGTAGCACCCGGATCGGCGTCAGCACGAGGGATCGGAGTTCTGCGTGGACATCGTCGTCAAGGGCCGCAAGACCGAGGTGCCCAAGAGGTTCCGCGAGCACGTGGCCGAGAAGCTGGAGAAGGTCCAGAAGTTCGACGGCAAGGTGATCAGCCTCGACGTCGAGGTGTCCAAGGAGCACAACCCGCGGCAGGCCGACCGGTCCGACCGCGTGGAGATCACTCTTCGCACCCGTGGCCCGGTGATCCGGGCCGAAGCCGCCGCCGCCGACCCGTACGCGGCGCTCGACCTGGCCTCGGCGAAGCTCGACGCGCAGCTGCGCAAGTCCGCGGACCGGCGCCGGGTGCACAAGGGCGGCGCGAACGGCCGCACCCCCATCAGCGTCGCCGAGGCGACCGCGGCCCTGGCCGCGCTGCCTGAGCCGACGGCGCCGGAGGGCGAGACCAACGGGGTCGTCCGCAAGACCATGATGGGATCCCTGGAAGTGGAGGGCGAAGGCCCGCTGGTGGTCCGGGAGAAGACGCACTCGGCCGCCCCCATGGCGCTGGACCAGGCGCTCTACGAGATGGAGCTGGTCGGCCACGACTTCTACCTGTTCGTGGAGAAGGACAGCGGCCTGCCGAGCGTCGTCTACCGCCGGCACGGCTACCACTACGGCGTCATCCACGTGCAGCCGGACATGGCGGCCGGCGTGGCCAGTGGCGCGGGCGGTGCGATCGGCCGGTTCGACGACGAGGACTGACCGTCCCGGCAGTGACGATGGAGCGGTGACCCCGGCGGCAGTGGCCGCCGGGGTCACCGGCGTTCCGGGGCGTTTCGCCCGTACCGGGCACCGCGCGGTGGGACGGGTTCGAACGGTGCTCGGGTCCGTTGCGCCCGGGGTCACCCGATGCGGGGGAATCGGCGCCGGAGGGTGACCGCGGCGGTGGCGGGGCGTGGAATGATTGGGCGCACGTTGACCCGCGAAGGGGGAGGAGCGGATGGGGGATCACTTCGGGCTGGGGCCCGCTACGGGGCCGGTCACCGGGCTGCCACCGGGGCCGGAGGAGGAACCCGCGTACGCGCCGCGCCGGGGTGAGCCGATCCGCGTTCTGGTGGTGGACGACCACGCGTTGTTCCGCCGGGGGCTGGAGATCGTCCTGGCGGAGGAGCCGGACATCAAGGTCGTCGGCGAGGCCGGGGACGGTGCCGAGGCCGTGCTGAAGGCCGCCGACCTGCTGCCCGACATCATCCTGATGGACGTCCGGATGCCGCGCCGCAGTGGGATCGAGGCCTGTACGGCGATCAAGGACGTGGCGCCCAGCACCAAGATCATCATGCTGACGATAAGCGACGAGGAGGCCGACCTCTACGAGGCGATCAAGGCGGGGGCCACCGGCTACCTGCTCAAGGAGATCTCCACCGACGAGGTCGCCACCGCGATCCGGGCGGTCGCCGACGGGCAGTCGCAGATCAGCCCGTCGATGGCCTCCAAGCTGCTCACCGAGTTCAAGTCGATGATCCAGCGGCGCTCCGACGACCGGGACCTGGTGCCCGCCCCCCGGCTCACCGACCGGGAGCTGGAGGTACTGAAACAGGTGGCCACCGGAATGAACAACCGGGAGATCGCCAAGGAGCTGTTCATCAGCGAGAACACCGTGAAGAACCACGTCCGCAACATCCTGGAGAAGCTCCAACTGCATTCCAGGATGGAGGCCGTGGTGTACGCGATGCGGGAGAAGATCCTCGAGATAGGGTGACCGGCGCTCGCCGCCGCACCCGGGCCCGGACGGGGCCTAGTTCGCGAGCAGCTTCTCCAGGGTCGGGCGCAGCCGTTCGTCGTGCAGCGCTCCGACCCGCACTCCGTCGCAGCCGACCCAGGCGGCCGCTTCGCGCAGTGCGGTGGCCAGCACCTCGACGTGCCGGGCGCCCCGGCCTCGCTCGCGCCCGTGCTCGCCGGCGAGCGAGACCTGCCGGGCGACCAGGGTGCGCCCCTCCCGGGCCGGGTCGACCCGGCCGACCAGCCGGCCGCCGGCCAGCAGCGGCATCGCGAAGTAGCCGTGCACCCGCTTGTGCTTGGGGGTGTAGGCCTCCAGCCGGTGGGTCATCCCGAAGATCCGCTCGGTGCGGGCGCGGTCCCAGATCAGTGAGTCGAACGGCGAGAGCAGCGTGGTGCGGTGGCGCCCGCGCGGGGCGGTGGCCAGGGCCGCCGGGTCGGCCCAGGCCGCCGCCCGGGTGCCGCCCGGGCCCCAGCCCGCCACCTCGACCGGGACCAGCCCGGTGTCCGCCAGCACCGCGTCCAACTCCTCGGCACGCAGCCGGTGGTAGTCCAGCAGGTCGGCCCGGGTGGCCACGCCGAGCGCGGCCCCGGCCTGGGCGACCAGGGTGCGCACGCACTCCTCGTCGGACCGGTCCTGACCGAACAGGGCGTCGGGGATGGCCTGTTCGGCCAGTGCGTAGACCCGCTTCCAGCTCCGGCGCTCGGTGCAGACCACGTCCCCGAAGGCCAGCGCCCGCTCCACCGCGATCTTGGTGTCGGACCAGTCCCACCACTCGGAGGTCCGCTTGGCACCGCCCAGCTCGGTGGAGGTCAACGGCCCCTCGGCGCGCAGCCTGTCGAGCACCGCCCGGTACGTCTCGGGCGAGACCTGGTGGCTCCAGAGCTGACCGCGGTCGCGGTAGCGGCGGCGCCGGAAGGCGAACAGCGGCCACTCCTCGACCGGCAGGACGCAGGCCGCGTGCGACCAGTACTCGAAGCTGGTGCCCGCACCCCAGTAGGCCGCCTCGACCGCCGGGCGGCCGACCGCGCCGAGCCGGGCGTACGGCACCAGCTCGTGCGAGCGGGCCAGCACCGAGATGGTGTCCAGCTGGACCGCGCCCAGGTGCCGCAGCACCCCGCGCACCCCGGAGCGGCGGTCGGGCGCGCCCAGCAGGCCCTGGGCGCGCAGGGCGATCCGGCGGGCGTCGTCGGCGCTCAGGACGGTGACGGGGGCGGGCTCGGCGGAGGCGGCGGTCATGCCGGCGAGCGTAGCCGGGGGGACCGACAGCGGGCCCCGGTGCGGGGTCCCGATGCAGGGCCCCGGTTCAGCGCGGGCTTCGTGCGCCTTCGTGCGGCTGGTGCGGCTCGTACGCCTTCGTACGGCTCGTACGGCTCGTGTGGCTTCGTGGGGCCCGGCGCGGGCTCAGTCCAGGTCGGACGGGAGCAGCGAGGCGATCCAGGCGTCGTGGAAGACGCCGCGCTGGTCGGCGTACGACCGCAGGGTGCCCTCGTAGCGGTAGCCGACCCGCTCGGCGACCGCGCGCGAGCCCTCGTTGCCGACGTAGGCGAGCCACTGGAGGCGGCGCAGGCCGAGGTCGGTGAGCGCCCAGCGGGCGACCGCGCGGGCCGCCTCGACGGTGTGGCCGCGGCCGCGCTGCTCCTTCACCGTCCACCAGCCGACCGAGCCGGCGGCCGGGTCGTCCGGCTTGCGGACGACCGCCTGGGTGCCGACCAGGCGGCCCGTCCCGCGTTCGACCACACACCAGATGAACTCGGTGCCCCCGGCCAGCCCGCCGGGGGCCAGGGTGTGGACGAAGAATTCGGCGTCCTCACGGCGGTAGGGGACCGGGACGACCGTCCAGCGCTGGATCTCGGCGTCCTGGCAGGCGGCGAAGATCGCGTCGACGTCCGACTCCTGCGGGGCCCGTAGGACCAGGCGGTCGGTGGTGAGGGTGGGGAGGGAGGCGGGTGCACCCGGTGGTTCTTCCATGGGTGGATTATTCGTCGGCAGCGGGAACGCGGGCATCCGGATATACGGCCAACTCCCCGGTCCTTCGACCGTTTTGCCCCGGTGGGCGATGCTATCGGTCCATGTGCACGCGCGGGTGACACGGGAATACCGTGCTGACGCACCTCCCGGCGCGTTGGACTCCTCGCATACGATGGCCCGTGCGGTGGGGTGGACCCCCCGTGCAGTCGTCCAGTGCCAATACAGGCAAGGAGCCCGCTCAAGTGTCCGTCTTCGACAAGATCCTGCGCGCCGGCGAAGGCAAGATCCTTCGCAAGCTGCAGCGGATTGCTGCCCAGGTCAACTCCATCGAAGAGGACTTCGTCAACCTCACCGACGCCGAGCTGCGCGCGCTGACCGACGAGTACAAGCAGCGACTCGTGGATGGCGAGTCCCTGGACGACATCCTCCCCGAGGCGTTCGCCACCGTCCGCGAGGCGGCCAAGCGCGTGCTCGGCCAGCGGCACTACGACGTCCAGATCATGGGTGGCGCGGCCCTGCACCTCGGTTACGTCGCCGAGATGCGCACCGGTGAGGGCAAGACCCTCGTCGGCACCCTGCCGACGTACCTGAACGCGCTGACCGGCAAGGGCGTTCACCTGATCACCGTCAACGACTACCTCGCCGAGCGCGACTCGGAGTGGATGGGCCGGGTGCACCGCTTCCTCGGCCTCGAAGTGGGCGTGATCCTGGGCAACATGACGCCCGCCGAGCGCAAGCGCCAGTACGCGATGGACATCACGTACGGCACCAACAACGAGTTCGGCTTCGACTACCTGCGCGACAACATGGCCTGGTCGAAGGACGAACTCGTCCAGCGCGGGCACAACTTCGCGGTCGTCGACGAGGTCGACTCGATCCTCATCGACGAGGCCCGCACCCCGCTGATCATCTCCGGCCCGGCGGACCAGGCGACCAAGTGGTACGCCGACTTCGCCAAGCTGGTGCTGCGCCTGAAGATCGACCGCGACTACGAGGTCGACGAGAAGAAGCGCACCGTCGGCGTCCTGGAGGAGGGTGTCACCCGGGTCGAGGACTACCTCGGCATCGACAACCTCTACGAGTCGGTGAACACCCCGCTCGTCGGCTTCCTGAACAACGCCATCAAGGCCAAGGAGCTGTACAAGAAGGACAAGGACTACGTCGTCATGAACGGCGAAGTCATGATCGTCGACGAGCACACCGGCCGCATCCTGGCCGGTCGCCGCTACAACGAGGGCATGCACCAGGCGATCGAGGCCAAGGAGGGGGTGGAGGTCCAGAACGAGAACCAGACCCTGGCCACCATCACCCTGCAGAACTTCTTCCGGCTGTACGACAAGCTGTCCGGCATGACCGGTACCGGCACCACCGAGGCCGCCGAGTTCCACCAGATCTACAAGCTCGGCGTGGTGCCGATCCCGACCAACAAGACGCCGCTGCGCATCGACCAGCCCGACCTGATCTACAAGTCGGAGCCGGCCAAGTTCGCCGCCGTGGTCGAGGACATCGCCGAGAAGCACGAGAAGGGCCAGCCGGTGCTGGTCGGCACCGTGTCGGTCGAGAAGTCCGAGTACCTGTCGCAGGAGCTGCGCAAGCGCGGCATCCCGCACGAGGTGCTGAACGCCAAGCACCACGAGCGCGAGGCGCAGATCGTCGCCCAGGCCGGCCGCAAGGGCGCCGTCACCGTCGCCACCAACATGGCCGGCCGTGGCACCGACATCATGCTCGGCGGCAACCCGGACCACCTGGCGGCGGCCGAGCTGGCTCAGCGCGGGCTCTCCTCCGTGGACAACCCGGAGGAGTACGAGGCCGAGTTCCCGGCCGCGCTGGAGAAGGCCAAGGCCTCGGTCAAGGCCGAGCAGGACGAGGTCAAGGAGGCCGGCGGCCTCTACGTCCTCGGCACCGAGCGGCACGAGTCCCGCCGGATCGACAACCAGCTGCGCGGCCGCTCCGGCCGTCAGGGCGACCCGGGCGAGTCCCGCTTCTACCTGTCGCTGGGCGACGATCTGATGCGCCTGTTCAAGGCCGGCATGGTCGAGCGCGTGCTCTCGATGGCCAACGTGCCCGAGGACGTGCCGATCGAGTCCAAGATGGTCACCCGCGCGATCGCCTCCGCGCAGACCCAGGTCGAGCAGCAGAACTTCGAGATCCGCAAGAACGTCCTGAAGTACGACGAGGTGCTCAACCGCCAGCGCGAGGTCATCTACGGCGAGCGCCGCCGCGTGCTGGAGGGCGAGGACCTGCAGGAGCAGGTCGGCCACTTCATGGACGACACCGTCGAGGCCTACGTCAAGGCGGCCACCGGCGAGGGCTTCGAGGACGACTGGGACCTCGACAAGCTCTGGACGGCGTTCAAGCAGCTCTACCCGATCACCCTGGACCTGGCGGAGCTGGAGGAGGAGGTCGGCGGTCCGGCCGGCCTGACCCCCGAGTTCCTGATCAAGGTCGTCCAGGAGGACATCCAGGCGCAGTACGGCGCCCGCGAGGACACGCTCGGCGAGGAGATCCTGCGCGAGCTGGAGCGCCGCGTGGTGCTCTCGGTGCTGGACCGCCGCTGGCGCGAGCACCTCTACGAGATGGACTACCTCCAGGAGGGCATCGGCCTGCGGGCCATGGCGCAGCGCGACCCGCTGGTCGAGTACCAGCGCGAGGGCTTCGACATGTTCACCGCGATGATGGAGGGCATCAAGGAGGAGTCCGTCGCCTACCTGTTCAACCTGGAGGTCCAGGTCGAGCAGCAGGTCGAGGAGGTGCCGGTGGCGGACGCCGAGGTGCTGCTCGACAAGCTGGAGAAGGACGCCGCCCGCCCGGAGATCAAGGCCAAGGGCCTGGAGGCCCCGAAGCCCCAGCGGCTGCACTACACGGCCCCCTCGGAGGAGGTCGGCGGCGGTGTGGTCGAGGGCGACTTCGAGGACGCCGTGCCGGACGACGAGGGTGACGGGCTGACCCGCGCCGAGCGCCGCAAGGCCGCCAAGTCGGCCAAGGGCCGCCGCCGCAAGGGCTGAGCCCGCCGCAGGACGCCGCACAGGGCGCTGCTCCCGTACCGGGGCGGCGCCCTGCGCCGTCCCGTGCCCCGTGGTCGTCCTGTGCGCCGTGGTCGTCATCGGGCCTCCACGGCGGTGCACTGCCACTGGCCGGCCGGGCCGCGCTGCTCCAGCCGGAAGGCCACCATGTGGTGCCGACGGCCGAGGTCGACCCGTACGCAGGCCTCGACGGCGTCGGGTGAGGGTGACCGGTCGTGCACCGGGCCGAGCCGGGGCCGGTCGGCGGGGCCGCCGCGGCGCAGCGCACCGGCCCGGACCAGCGAGGCGAGCTGCCCGTAGCCGTCCAGGCTGGTGTGCCGCATCAGCTGGCCGGAGGGCCGGGCGCCGGTGAGCACCTCGACCAGCTGGTGGGCGAACCGGGCGGCGAGCGCCCGTGCGTCGTGCCGGACCGGCGCGGCGGTGCCGGGAGTGCCAGGAGCGCCGGGAGTGCCGGCGGCGTCGGCACAGGCGGCGCGCGGGTGGCGCGGCCGGCGCCCGGCCGGGTCGCAGCCGCCGGAGGCGCGGACCCGGCGGTGCGGGCGGGCGGCGAGGTGGGCGGCGGGATGGGTGGTGTGGTGGGCGCTGTGGTGGGTGGTGGGGCGGATGGTCACGGTGGCTCCCGGCAAGGGTGGTGCGAGTACGGACGGGTCAAGGCTGGCGGCGGTGATCACGAGCGGCAACGCGATTTCGGGCGGCTCGGGGCCCGGCGTGAAGTTCACCTATCCGGGTGAGTCGGCCAGTGCGGTGACGGGCCCGGCGATCGTTCCGGCGGCGCCCGGTTGACGTGCGGGGACGGGCCGTACGGCCCGAAAGGGGACGCCCGGGTACGGCGGACCGGGTGGCCCGGCCCCGGGCTCCCGTTGCGCCGCCCGGCCGTCCACGCGCACCATCGGAGCCTGACCCGATCCCCACGACGACGGGCGGCCGGGATGACGACAGTCGGGACGACCCCACGGGCGGTGGCTTCGCCGAGCCCGACCGCCGGGGGCGCACTCCGGCGCGGGCTGGTGCTGGGCGGCGGCGGGATGCTCGGCGCGGCCTGGACGGTCGGTGCGCTCTGCGCCGTCGAGGAGGCCACCGGACACCGGCCGGGCGAGGCGGACGTGCTGCTGGGCACCTCGGCGGGCGCGATCCTGGCCGCGCTGCTGGCCGGGGGCGTGCGCCCCGAGCAGCTGCGCGACCACCAGCGCGGCCTGCCGATCACCGAGGGCCCGCTGGCCGGGGTGGCGTTCGACTACGAGACGGCGGTGGGCGGCGCGCTGCCGCCCCGCCCCCGGGCCGGGATCGGCTCGCCCGACCTGCTGCGGGACGCCGTCCGGCACCCGCGCGAGTACCCGCTGCTGACCATGGTCTCGGCGATGGCGCCGCACGGCCGCGGCTCGCTGGCCCCGGTCGGCGAGCTGGTGCGCGGGCTGCTCGGCCCGGGCGGCTGGTCGACGCAGGGAGCGGCGGGCCCCGGCGCGGAGACCCCGGGCGCGGACGATCCCGGTGGTGAGGGCCCCGGTGGTGAGGGACCCGGTGACGAGGCCCCCGGCGACGAGGGACCCGGTGACGAGGCCCCCGGTGACGACAGCCCCGGCGCCGTGGCGCCGAGCCCGGCCGCCGCGCCGCTGCGGGTGGCCGCCGTGGACTACCGCAGCGGCCACCGGGTGGTCTTTGGTGACCCGGACGCCCCGGCCGTCCCGGTGGCCGACGCCGTGATGGCCTCCTGCGCGATCCCCGGCTGGTTCGCCCCGGTGCGCCTGGACGGCTCGGCGTACGTGGACGGCGGCTGCTGGTCGGCCACCAACGCCGACCTGCTGCTCGGCCGCGGCCTGGACGAGGTGTACGTGCTCGCCCCGATGGCCCTGCGGTTGGGCCCGCGGGCCGAGCGCCCCGACCGCGGCACCCTGGCCGTGCTGCGCGAGTGGCGGGTCCGGGACCGCCCGCGCGGCGTGCTGGCCCAGCTGGTCAGCCGCTACCGGCGCGCGGTGACCCGGCAGCTGCTGCGCGAGGCCGCGCTGCTGCGGGCCGAGGGCGTCCGGGTGCGGCTGCTCGCGCCGAACCTGGCCGACCTGGCGGTGATGGGCCCGAACCTGATGGACCCGGCCCGCCGCGGCGAGGTGCTGGAGAGCGCCCTGCGGAGCAGCCGGGAGGCGCTGGGCGCCGGGCGCGGGCCCGGCCCGAGGTGATCACGGGCGGCCCGGCGGCGCTTATTCTTGGGGCGCTGGATGCTGTGCCGTTGGACGACCACCCCGTTGGACGACCGTCCCGCTGGACGAACCCCCTGCTGGACGAACCCCCGCTGGACGAACCGGAGAGTGCCACCGATGCGCGTGTACGTGCCCACCACCCTGACCGGCCTGGCGGCGGCGCACGAGGGCGGCGCCCTGGAGCAGTCCGCCGCGTACGCCGTGACGCCCGCACTGCGCGAGTGGTACGTGAGTGACGACCTGGAGGAGCTGGAGTACGCGGCGTTGAACCGGGCCGCGCAGTCCTCGCTGCGGCTGCTGGCGGCCGACCCCGACTCCCCGCGCCGGCGCGTCGTGGTGGCGCTGGACGTGGCCGACTCGGCGGTGCGGCCCTTCCCCGGCGACGAGTACCAGGACCAGGCCTCGCTCGGCCGGGTGGTGCTGGCCGGCCCGGTGAAGCTGGCGAAGGCCGCCTCGGTGCACGCCGACGTGGCCGATGACGAGGTGGTCGAGGATGTCGCGGCGGCGGTGGCGGCGGTGGCCGCGGCCGACGCGGGCGACCAGGACGCCCAGTTCACCGTGGACGGCGCGGAGGACCACGACCTGCTCTGGTACGCGACCCAGGAGATCCCCGCGCTGCTGGCCTGAGACCGCAGTCCGGGCGCGGCCCGGCCCGCCGGGGTGAGGATCGTCCTACCGGCGTGTCGGCCGTTCGGGTTACCGTTTGATCCCGTGCGCACTCACATCGTTTGGGACTGGAACGGCACCCTCTTCCACGACATGGACGCGGTCCTCGGCGCGAGCAACGCCGCGTTCGCGACCATCGGCGTCGGCCCGATGACCATGCAGGAGTACCGGGAGCAGTACGAGATCCCGATCCCCCGCTTCTACGAGCGTCTGCTCGGCCGGATGCCCTCCGCGGAGGAGTGGCTGCGGCTGGACGACGCCTTCCAGGACCGCTACCGCGAGCTCAGCCCGACCTGTGGCCTGACCGAGGGCGTGCCCGAGCTGTTGGCGGGCTGGCGGGAGGCCGGGCACAGCCAGTCGCTGCTGTCGATGTACGTGCACGACAAGCTGGTGCCGCTGGTCGACTCCTTCGGTCTGACCGGCAGCTTCCTGCGGGTGGACGGCCGCAGCGGCCCGTCCGGCGGTCAGAAGGCGGAACAGCTGACGCGGCACCTGGCCGAGCTCGGCGAGTGGGTCGACCCGGCCCGTACGGTGCTGATCGGCGACGCGGCGGACGACGCCCTGGCGGCGCTGCACGCGGGGGCCCACGCGGTGCTGTACACCGGCGGCTCGCACACCCGGGAGAAGCTGGAGCCGGTCGGTGTCCCGGTGGTGGACAGCCTGGCCGAGGCGGTCGAGCTGGCGGGCCGGCTGGCGGGCTGAGCCGGGCCGTCCCGAACGGCGGACGTGGCGGGCGCCACGTCCGCCGTTGGCGTGTCTGGACGGGCGGATCGGTCCGGGCCTGGTCAGGCTGGTGTCGAACCCCAGCCCGAGCCCGAGCCCAACCCGAGCCCGAGCCCAACCCGAGCCCGAGCCCGACACCTCAGCCCGCACCCCCCGGCCCGAACCCGAGCCGCCGCCAGGACGGAGCCGCCATGCCCATCGACGCAGTCACCGAGGTGCCGACCCCGGTCAACGAGCCGGTGCGCGGGTATGCGCCCGGCAGCCCGGAGCGGGACCGGCTGGTCCGGCGGCTGGACGAGCTGGCCGCCGAGCAGATCCCGCTGCCGATGACCATCGGCGGCGAGCAGCGCTTCGGCAGCGGCGAGCGGATCGACGTCGTCCAGCCGCACCACCACGCGGCCAAGCTGGGTGTGCTCGGCAACGCCACCCGGGAGGACGCCCGGCTGGCGGTGGACGCGGCGCTGGCGGCCGGGCGGCAGTGGCGCTCGCTCTCCTTCGACGACCGGGCGGCGGTCTTCCTGCGCGCCGCCGACCTGCTGGCCGGGCCGTGGCGGGAGACGCTCAACGCGGCGACGATGCTGGGCCAGTCCAAGACCGCGCAGCAGGCCGAGATCGACTCCGCCTGCGAGCTGATCGACTTCTGGCGGTTCAACGTCGGGTTCGCCCGGCAGGTCCTGGCGGAGCAGCCGATCTCCTCCCCGGGGGTGTGGAACCGGGTCGACCACCGCCCGCTGGAAGGTTTCGTCTACGCGGTCACCCCGTTCAACTTCACCGCGATCGCCGGCAACCTGCCCACCGCCCCTGCGCTGATGGGCAACACCGTGGTCTGGAAGCCCGCGCCGACCCAGACCCTGGCCGCGTACCACCTGATGCGGCTGCTGGAGGCGGCCGGTCTGCCGCCCGGGGTGATCAACCTGGTCACCGGCGACGGCCTTCAGGTCTCCCCGGTGGCGCTCGCCGACCCGGCCTTCGCCGGGCTGCACTTCACCGGCTCGACCGCGACCTTCCAGTCGCTCTGGCAGACGATCGGCGCGAACATCGGCGGCTACCGGACGTACCCGAGGATCGTCGGGGAGACCGGCGGCAAGGACTTCCTGCTGGCCCACCGCTCGGCGGACCCGGAGATCCTGCGGACCGCGATGATCCGCGGGGCCTTCGAGTACCAGGGCCAGAAGTGCTCGGCGCTCTCCCGCGCCTACCTGCCGCGCAGCCTCTGGCTGAAGATCAAGGACGACTTCCTGGCCGAGGTGGACGCCCTGACGGTGGGCGACGTCACCGACCTGTCGAACTTCATGGGCGCCCTGATCGACCAGCGGGCCTTCGAGCGGAACCGGATCGCGATCGAGCGGGCGAAGGCGGATCCGACCGTCGAACTGGTGGCCGGCGGCCAGTACGACGACGCGATCGGCTGGTTCGTCCGGCCGACCGTGCTGGTCTCCTCCGACCACCGGGGCGAGATCTTCCGCACCGAGTACTTCGGCCCGATCCTGGCCGTCCACGTCTACGAGGACTCCCGCTGGGACGACGTGCTCGGCCGGGTCGACTCGGGCGCCCCGTACGGCCTGACCGGCGCGGTGATCGCCCAGGACCGTTACGCCATCGCCCAGGCGGTGGAGGCGCTGCGCTTCACCGCCGGGAACTTCTACATCAACGACAAGCCGACCGGTGCCGTCGTCGGCCAGCAGCCCTTCGGCGGCTCCCGGGCGTCCGGGACCAACGACAAGGCGGGCGCCGCGCAGAACCTGCTGCGCTGGACCTCGGCCCGGGCGATCAAGGAGACCTTCGTCCCGCCGACCCGGCACGGTTACCCGCATATGGGCTGAAAGCGAACATGGCACTCCGGTTTGGACATGGTGTCCAGGACGGACCCGACATCCTGCGGGATTGCGCCTCCCTGTCCCTGTGCACCTTCGATTGATCCGGTTAGGCTGGCTGACGTCGTCGGGTGGCTTGCAGGACGAACGAAACGTCCTACCCGCTGGGAGGGCGTTTCATGCGTGCCATGAGCCCCTTTCAGTCGGACGGTGCGGCAGGATTGCGAGCGACCCGTCGGTGTACACCCACACACCACCGAGTCACGCAACGGCGCGCGACAGGAGCCAAGAAGTCATGCAGACCAAGCTGGACGCAGCCAAGGCCGAACTGCTCAAGAAGGCAGCCGTAGCCGCTGAGAACAGCCAGGTGGGGGGAGCGGCGCCTGGGGAGGGTCTGAGCAACGGCGCTCTGACCGCGTACCTGCACCACTACTACCTGCACACCGCGCCCGAGGACCTGGTCGACCGCGACCCGGTCGACGTGTACGGCGCGGCCGCCTCCCACTACCGCCTGGGCCTCAAGCGCCCCCAGGGCACCGCCGAGGTGCGGGTCCAGACCCCCTCGGTGGAGGAGAACGGCTGGTCCTGCGGCCACACCGTGGTCGAGGTCGTCACCGACGACATGCCCTTCCTGGTCGACTCCGTCACCAACGAGCTGTCCCGCCAGGACCGCGCGATCCACATCGTGATCCACCCCCAGCTGGTCGTCCGCCGTGACATCACCGGCAAGCTGCTGGAGATCCTGGACGTCGACGCCTGCGCCCGCAGCCAGGCCGCCGGCACCGAGTGGCCCGCCGACGCGACTGTCGAGTCGTGGATGCACATCGAGATCGACCGCGAGACCGACCGCGACGACCTCCACAGCATCGAGACCAACCTGCGCCGCGTGCTCGGCGACGTCCGCGAGGTCGTCGAGGACTGGGGCAAGATGCGCGACAGCTCGCTGCGCCTGGCCGACGAGCTGGCCGAGGAGCCCCCGGCCGGCCTGGCCGAGCAGGAGGTCGGCGAGGCCTGGGAGCTGATGCGCTGGCTCGCCGACGACCACTTCACCTTCCTCGGCTACCGCGAGTACGACCTGGTCGAGCACGAGGGCGAAGAGGTCCTCAAGGCCGTCGCCGGGACGGGCCTGGGCATCCTGCGCTCCGACCCGCACAGCCACGACGACCGCCACCACTCGGTCTCCGAGGCCTTCGGCCGGCTCTCCGCCCCGGTCCGCGCCAAGGCCCACGAGAAGAAGCTGCTGGTCCTCACCAAGGCCAACAGCCGCTCCACCGTGCACCGCCCGGCCTACCTGGACTACGTCGGCGTCAAGAAGTTCAACGCCGCCGGCGAGCCGACCGGCGAGCGCCGCTTCCTCGGCCTGTTCTCCTCCGCCGCCTACACCGAGTCGGTCACCCGCATCCCGGTCGTGCGCCGCAAGGTCGAGGAGGTGCTGGACGACTCCGGCTTCTCCAGCGAGAGCCACGACGGCCGCGACCTGCTGCAGATCATGGAGACCTTCCCGCGCGACGAGATCTTCCAGACCTCGGCCGGCGAGCTGCTCTCCATCGCCACCAGCGTGCTCTACCTGCAGGAGCGCCGTAAGCTGCGCCTCTTCCTGCGCCAGGACGAGTACGGGCGCTACTTCTCCGCCTTCATCTACCTGCCGCGCGACCGCTACACCACGCGCATCCGGCTGCTGCTCACCGACATCCTCAAGGAAGAGCTGAACGGCGCCACCATCGACTACACGGTGTACGCCACCGAGTCGGTGCTGACCCGTCTGCACTTCGTGGTCCGGGTCGCCCCGGGCACCGAACTGCCCCGGCTCACCGACTCCGACATCGAGCGGATCGAGAACCGGCTGGCCGAGGCCGCCCGGTTCTGGATGGACGGCTTCCACGACCAGCTGCACACCGAACTGGGCGAGGAGAAGGCCGCCGAGCTCGGCCACAAGTACGCCAACGCCTTCCCCGACGGCTACCGCGCCGACTTCCCGCCGCGCACCGCCGTCTCGGACATCAAGCAGATCGAGGCGCTGCACGGCGAGGGCGACTTCCGCCTGAACCTGTACCAGCCGGTCGGCGCGGGCGACGACGAGCGCCGCTTCAAGATCTACCGGGTCGGCGGCCCGATCTCGCTCAGCGAGGTCCTGCCCGTCCTGCAGCGCCTGGGCGTCGAGGTGCTGGACGAGCACCCGTACGCGCTGCGCCGCTCCGACGGCACCACCGCGTGGGTGTACGACTTCGGCCTGAAGCTGCGCGAGGCCACCGAGCTCACCGACGAGGCCCGCGAGCGCTTCCAGGAGACCTTCGCGGCGACCTGGACCGGCAAGGCCGAGAACGACGGCTTCAACGAGCTGGTCCTCACCGCCGGGCTGAACTGGCGCCAGGCGATGGTGCTGCGCGCGTACGCCAAGTACCTGCGCCAGGCGGGCTCCACGTTCTCCCAGGACTACATGGAGGACGCGCTCCGCAACAACACCCACACCACCCGGCTGCTGGTCAACCTGTTCGAGGCCCGGCTGAGCCCGAGCCACCAGCTGGGCGCCGCCGAGCTGACCGAGGGCATCCTGGAGGAGCTGGCCGGCGCGCTCGACGAGGTCGTCTCGCTGGACGAGGACCGCATCCTGCGCTCCTTCCTGCACCTCATCAAGGCCACCCTGCGGACCAACTTCTTCCAGCACGACGGCACCGGCGAGTGGCACTCCTACGTGTCGATGAAGTTCGACCCGAAGGCCATCCCGGACCTCCCGGCCCCGCGCCCGGCGTTCGAGATCTGGGTCTACTCGCCGCAGGTCGAGGGCGTGCACCTGCGCTTCGGCAAGGTCGCCCGCGGCGGTCTGCGCTGGTCCGACCGGCGCGAGGACTTCCGCACCGAGATCCTCGGCCTGGTCAAGGCCCAGATGGTCAAGAACACCGTCATCGTCCCGGTCGGCGCCAAGGGCGGCTTCGTCGCCAAGCAGCTGCCGGACCCGTCGGTGGACCGCGACGCCTGGCTGGCCGAGGGCATCTCCTCGTACAAGACCTTCATCTCGGCGCTGCTCGACATCACCGACAACCTGGTGGCCGGCGAGGTCGTCCACCCGGCCGACGTGGTCCGCCACGACGAGGACGACACCTACCTGGTCGTCGCCGCCGACAAGGGCACCGCGACCTTCTCCGACATCGCCAACGGCGTCGCGGAGTCGTACGGCTTCTGGCTGGGCGACGCCTTCGCCTCCGGCGGCTCGGCCGGCTACGACCACAAGGGCATGGGCATCACCGCCCGCGGCGCCTGGGAGTCGGTCAAGCGCAACTTCCGCGAACTCGGCGTCGACACCCAGTCCGAGGACTTCACCGTCGTCGGCATCGGCGACATGTCCGGCGACGTCTTCGGCAACGGCATGCTGCTCAGCGAGCACATCCGGCTGGTCGCGGCCTTCGACCACCGCCACATCTTCCTGGACCCGAACCCGGACGCGGCCGTCTCGTACGCCGAGCGCCGCCGGCTGTTCGACCTGCCGCGCAGCTCCTGGGACGACTACGACAAGTCGCTGATCTCGGCCGGCGGCGGGGTCTTCCCGCGCAGTGCCAAGTCGATCCAGGTCAGCGCGTCGGTCCGGGCCGCGCTGGGCATCCAGGAGACCCGCCTGACCCCGGCCGAGCTGATGAAGGCGATCCTCCAGGCGCCGGTCGACCTGTTCTGGAACGGCGGCATCGGCACCTACGTCAAGGCCTCCACCGAGACCAACGCCGAGGTCGGGGACAAGGCCAACGACGCCATCCGGGTCAACGGCGAGCAGGTCCGGGCCCGGGTCATCGGCGAGGGCGGCAACCTCGGCTGCACCCAGCTCGGCCGCATCGAGTACGCGGCCACCGGCGGCCCCGAGCGCACCGGCGGCTGGATCAACACCGACGCCATCGACAACTCGGCGGGTGTGGACACCTCGGACCACGAGGTCAACATCAAGATCCTGCTCAACCAGGTGGTCGCCGAGGGCGACATGACGGTCAAGCAGCGCAACGCCCTGCTCGCCGAGATGACCGACGAGGTCGGCCGCCTGGTGCTGCGCAACAACTACGCGCAGAACGTGGTGCTGGCCAACGCCGTCGCCCAGGCGCACAGCATGGTCAACGTCCACGCGCGGATGATCAACCGCTTCGAGCGGGCCGGCCAGCTCGACCGCGGGCTGGAGTTCCTGCCCGCCGAGCGCCAGATCCGTGAGCGCCAGCAGAGCGGCCGCGGCCTGTCGCAGCCGGAGATGTCCGTCCTGCTCGCCTACACCAAGATCATCCTGGCCGAGGAGCTGCTGGCCACCGACCTGCCGGACGACCCGTACTTCCGCACCGCGCTGCACGAGTACTTCCCGAGCGCGCTGCGGGCGAGGTTCGCCGACGCGATCGACAACCACGCGCTGCGCCGCGAGATCATCACCACGCTGATCGTCAACGACACGATCAACCGCGGTGGTTGCACCTTCGCCTTCCGCCTGAAGGAGGAGACCGGCGCGACCTACGAGGAGATCGCCCGGACGCACACCGCCGCGCGGGCCGTCTTCGGCCTGGAGGAGATCTGGGCCGAGATCGAGGGCCTGGACAACAAGGTCCCGGCCCGGATCCAGACCAAGATGCGGCTGCACTCGCGGCGCCTGGTCGAGCGCGCCACCCGGTGGATGCTCAACAACCGCCGCCAGCCGCTCGACATCGCCGGCACCATCGAGTTCTTCCACGACCGGGTCCACCAGGTCTGGGGCTCGCTGCCCAAGCCGCTGCGCGGCGAGGACCTCGCCTGGTTCGAGAAGATCCAGGGCGAGCTCGCCGCGGCCGGCGTGCCGGACGAGCTGGTCACCCGGATCGCCGGGCTGTCCTCCGTCTTCCCGACCCTGGACATCACCGAGGTCGCGGACCGCTCCGGCAAGGACGTCGCCGAGGTCGCCGAGCTGTACTACGACCTGGGCGACCGCCTGCAGATCTCGCACCTGCTCGACCGCATCATCGACCTGCCCCGCACCGACCGCTGGTCGTCGATGGCCCGGGCCGCGATCCGCGAGGACCTCTTCGCGGCGCACGCGGCGCTGACCGCCGACATCCTGGCCTGCGGCCCCGAGGGCGCCACCCCCGAGGAGCGCTACAACGCCTGGGCGGACCTCAACTCCACCCTGCTGAACCGCGCCAAGGCCACCCTCGACGACATAAGGGGTTCGGACAACTTCGAGCTGTCCAGCCTCTCGGTCGCGATGCGCGTCATCCGCACCCTGCTGCGCACCGGCTCGATGCGCTGACGGACGGCTGTCCGTCAGGCTGTTCGTCAGGCTGTTCGTGGGGTTGCTCGGACGGTTTGTTCGGAAGACTGTTCGGAAAGTTGTTCGGAAGGGCCCGCGTCTGAGGATGCGGGCCCTTCCGCGTACCCCCGGAAAACCGATTGTGGGTCGTGGGCGCGCCTTCGGTACGGTGATCGCGAACGAACTTCTGGGGGGAACGACATGGGGAAGAACCGGGGACCGGTCCGCGCGGTGGGCGTGGGCGTCTCGGTGGTGCTGCTGGTCGCCGGAGCGGCGGCCTGCGGCAACGACGACAAGAAGGACGCGAAGGCGGGCGCCACGGCGGCGACCTCGGCCGCGCCCAGCAGCAAGGGGCCGGAGGCCTTCGCGGCGGCCGGTTATCGCGGGCTGAAGCCGCTGATGGCGAAGGACGCAGGGCTGGCCACCGGTGCGCTGGAGGCCGCTCCGGTCTCACTGCTCGACGGCTGCACCGACTTCGTCTACCAGGGCGGCCCCGCGCCCGACAAGACCCGGATGGACGCCGAGGCGGCCACCGAGGCCCGCTACAAGGACCTCAACGCCAAGGCGGACGCGGCGGCGGGCAAGGCACCCGCCCCGGCCGGCACCCTGCCGCCCGGCGCCTCCGCCAAGGACGCCGCCGCTGCCGCGGCCGGCTCGGCCGCCGGGGCCAAGGACTCGGCCGCCACCGCCAAGCTGATGGCCGACGCCACCCAGTCCATCGCGGACATGTGGGTGGCCCGCGAGGCCAGGGACAAGGCGTTCCTGGCCACCGGCCGGGTCTCCTTCGCCGCCACCGGCCTGCGCGAGCTGGTCGCCCCGGCCGAGGCGAAGACCGCCGAGGGCATCGGCGCCGGCTCCACCCTGGACGACCTCCAGCAGGCGTACGGCGCCAAGGGCCTCCAGCTGGCCAAGAGCGGCAAGTACGAGTTGCCGGTCGAGGGGCAGCAGGGCTGGAAGTGGGAGTTCACCGTGGACGGCGGCAAGGTCGCCGGGATGGCCGTGGCGAACCGCGACATCAAGTGCGTCTGACCGGCTGACGGTCCGCCCCGGGCCCCGACGAACCCTCCGGTTCGTCGGGGCCCGCTGGTTTCCGGTACTGGGGAACCCGGTGTGATGAGCGGACAGGTGGGGGTGTGGAACTGTCACAGCGGGGCCGATTGAGGGACAGCGGCCAGGCCAAGCGCGGCGACGTCCTGTCCTTCAGCGCCATCCAGCAGCGGGCGGTGGTGGACCACAAGGGCGACCTCCCCAAGGGCTGACCGGCCTACGCCGTAACGAGTCGCCCCCTTCTCCCGGGTCCTTTACGGAAGGGGTGACAGCGCGGCCGGATCCCCGGTCACCGGAGGCCGGGCGGGGGACAACCGGTGCCGGCTGCGGGGTGTCGAAGACGTGGGCCTCGGAGCGGACGGTGCCGTCGGCCATCCGTACGGTGTCGACGCGGTAGTACCCGGCGTCCTTCAGCTCCTTGAGCGCGCGGCGGACGGCGCCCCGCCCCTGGATGCTGGTGTCGGCCATCTGCCGGCCGTCCTCGCGCCACCCGTTCGGGCGGGAGAGCAGATCGGCGAGCAGGCCTCGGGCGGTGTAACTGAGCCGACGGTCCTGCAACAGGCCGTTGGGAAGCACGGTGAACGCGCGCGCATGGGCGCTACGATGAATCTGCATTGGGAGTGGTAGCTCCTGGTGCCGGACCCCGGGGTGTTCCACCACCGCCGGGGTCTTCTATGTTCTGTTGATGATGCGGAAAGTAGCACATCAACTACGCGGAGTGCCAAGCGTCCGCGAAATCCGCAGCTGGTCGGACCCGGCGGCCGGTCGCCATGGGGCGGGCGCGGTCCAGGAGTTCGCGCACGTGGGGGTTACGGCGGTGCGGCTCGGTCGCGGAGAGCATCGCGCGGAAGCGGCCGTCAGCCCGGCCGGACTGGACGGCGGGCCGACTTCCTGCGCAGAACAGGAGGCGGGGCCCGGTTCTGGTTCGGGCGGCCCGGCTGTGATCGGCCGGGCCGCCCGTTCTCGTCCATTCCTGACTGCTCCGCAGTGCGACGGGGTGGCGCTCAGCGGGCGGCGGCGCGTTGGAGGGCGCTGGCGAGGAGGGCGAGGTCGGTGGGGCCGTTGCCGAGTTCGCGGACCGGGCGACGGGCGGGTGGGGCGCCGAGTTGGAGGGGGTCTATCGCGACCACGGTGGGGCGCAGGGTGGCGGTGCGGGGGATGCGGCCGCTGATCCGGGCGGTCTGGAAGGCGGTGACGCCGCCGTCCGGCCGGCGCAGGTAGCCTCGGCCGGGGGTGTCCTCGGGGAGGGCGGCCGCGTCGCCGAGGTGGATCAGCAGGTCGGAGTCGGCCGGGTCGTCGGTGCGCAGGGCGATCCGCAGCAGGGCGGCCTCGTCCACCTCGGTGCCGGCGCTCTCCTCCGGACGGCCGGTGGCGACCGCGAGGTGGACGCCGAGCGGGCCGCCGCGTCGGGCGACGGCGGCGAGCGCGCGGGCCAGCGGGCGGCCGACCGGGGAGGTGGGGGAGAGCAGGGCGTCGTAGTCGTCGACGACGACGACCAGCCGGGCCGGGACGGGGCCCGGGGCGGCGGGCGTGGGGCGGGGGCCCTCGGCGCTGCGTGGCGGGATGATCCGGGGCACCCCCGCCGGCCCGGCGCCCACGGTGGCGGGCACCGGGACGGGGTTGCGGCCGTCGAGGCCCTGCCGGTCCAGGCCGTGCCCGTCCAGGCTGTGTCCGTCCAAGCTGTGCCCGTCCAAGATGCGGGTGGCGTGCCAGGAGGCGAAGTCCAGCCCGTCGAACAGCCGCTCGCGCAGGGCGAGTTCGTCCTCCAGGGCCTCGGCCGCGAGGAGCGCGGCGCGTGGGTCGGCGGCGGCGTTCACCCGGCCGGTGACGTGCGGCAGTTCGGTGCAGCCGTCCAGGCCGTCCTGGCCGTCGCCGGTCGCCCGGCCCTCGATGATGGTGACGGCGAGGCGCTCGGGCCGTTCCGAGACGGCGAGCGAGGCGACCAGGGTGCGCAGCAGTTCGGTCTTGCCGGAGCCGCGGGCGCCGCCGATCAGCAGGTGCGGGCCGCCCGGGTCGGGGGAGGGCAGGGTGAGTTCGGGGTCGGCCAGGTCGAGGGTGCACAGCTCGTCCCGGGTGGTGCCGAGCAGCGCGGTGGCGGCGCCGATGCCGCCCGCGTGGGCGGCCCAGCGGGCGGACAGCTTGGCCGGGGTGACGGTGTCGAGCTGGAGCAGGTCGAGCAGTCGCAGCGCGTCCGGCAGCGGGCCGCGGGAGGCAGGCGCGGCCTCGCGCAGCGGGGCGAGGACGCGGGCCAGCCGTTCGGCCCAGGCGTCGGAGACGGCGTCCAGCGAGACTTCGTGCAGGGTCTCCCGGCCGCGGGCGACCGGGCGGTCCAGGGAGAGCTGGGTGCCGACCTCGCCGGTGATCAGGCCGGTGGCGCCGAGGCCCCGGGGGAGCAGTTCGGGCTGTTCGGCGAGGCAGATCGGGAAGATGCCGACCGCCGGGCCCTGGCGGAGCAGCAGGTCGAGGGCCTGCCGGGCGGCCTCGGTGGCTGGGCGGCCGTCCACCACGACCACGGTGGCGGGGTGCCCGCCGAGGCCGCTGGGGCCGCTGAGCCGGGCGGTGAGTTCGGTGAGCCGGGCGGTGGCCTGGTCGTCGTCGAGGCCGAGGAGGAGTCGGCAGTCCTGGCCGTCGACGGGGCGCAGGTGGGGCAGCCACAGGGCCCAGGCCCAGGTGTCGACGCGTTCCTCGGGGCTGCGGGCCGGGTCGGCGTCGACCACGACCAGGCTCAGTCCGGTCGGCGGGTGGAGCGCGGCGAGCTGGGCGACGACGGCGCGGGTGAGCGCGTCGAGGCGTTCGCGCGGGCCGCTGAGGCCGAGGCTGCCGGCGGTCTGGAGGTCGAGGGTGACGGGGACGGCGGACAGCATGGTGCCGGGGGTGGTGCCGGCGCCGCCGGGGCGGTCGGCGGTGCCCAGGCGCAGGGTGAGCGCGTCGGGGTGGCCGGGGCCGCGTTCCCACAGTCGGGGGCCGGGGCCGACGGCGTTGAGCAGCACGGTGGCGAGGTCGGGCCAGCGTTCGCGCTGGGCGGCGGCCTGGCGCAGCCGTACGGCGGCGTGGTGGCGTTCGGCGCTCTCCTGGCCGGGGGGTTCGGCGGCGCGGCCGGGCAGCAGGGAGAACAGTCCGCGGCCGCGGCCCGGGGCCGGCTCGGGGGCGGCGGGCGGTTCGATCACCGGCGGCGCGGGCCGGACCGGGCCGGGGGCGGCGAGCTGGAGGTGGCCGTTGCCGTCGGGCAGGGCGGTGCGGGCGGCCCCGCCGAGTGGTTCGAGGACTTGCAGGGTGGATTCGCCGATCCGCAGCAGCGCGCCGTTCTCCAGCGGGACGGCGGCCTCGGGCGGCAGCGGCGGGACGATCCGGCCGTCCAGGGTGGTGCCGTTGGTGGAGCCGAGGTCGCGGACGGCGATCCGGCCGTCGTCGCCGAGGTGCAGGGCGAGGTGCAGCCGGGAGACGTCCGGGTCGTCGAGCGGGACGTCGGCCTCGCCGGAGCGGCCGATCCGGATCTCCCGGCCGTGCAGCCGGTGCACGCCGCCGGCGTCGGGGCCGCCGACCACCCGCAGTTCGGCGGCGGCGGGGGTTTCGTCGGGGTCGTCGGCGGTCGGGTCGGGCTCGTTGAGGCTGAGCACGGCGCCGTCGAGCAGCGGGGGGTGGCCGAGCAGGGTGTGCTCGTCCACTCGGTGTGTCCCGGCGTACAGGTGTACATGGGTGGCGGCCCGCGGTCCGCGCACGCCGACGGCGCCCGCGAGCGCGCCCGCGATGGCGCCGAGCGCGGTGCCGACGGGTGCGGTGACCAGCACGTCCACGTAGGGGATGGCGGAGCCGGCGGCGGTCGGGCCGCTGCGCGGTCGGAGGACGGTCAGCCGGATCTGCATCTCGCCCGCGGGTCCCTTCTGCTGGTGTGATGCCTGGTACCGCTGCCCGGTGTCGTCGCGGACGCGCGGGGCGGTCTCGGCGACCCTTTGGGCCACACGAGTGGCGAGTGTCCATCCTGCCATCCGGCGTGGACGGTCCGCGCACCGTACCGGATTTGACGATCTTGCGATCATCGCCATGGTGGAGGCGACGGAGGGTCAGGTCAACCGCCGCTCCGGCGGGCCCGCGGCGGGCCCCGGTGCGCGCCTCCGGGCAGTCCCCTAGGGGATGTCCCCCAACCCCGCTCGGATGGCCTGCCGGTCACCTCAAAAACCCGTACGGACACCGTTAGAGTGGCCGGAACACGGGCCCGGCAGGCTCACCGCACACCTGCGGGGGAGCGCCCCGCGCGGGCGGCACGGCGAGGAGTGCGACAGGTGCGGCCAGTCGGCAGCAAGTATCTGCTTGAGGAGACCCTGGGGCGGGGTGCCACCGGGACGGTCTGGCGCGGCCTGGTCCGCCAGGACGTCCAGGTGCCGGGCAGCGAGCCCGGGCAGCAGGTGGCGATCAAGGTGCTGCGCGAGGAACTGGCGGCCGACCCGGACGTCGTGATGCGCTTCCTGCGCGAGCGTTCGCTGCTGCTGCGGCTGAGCCACCCGAACATCGTCCGGGTCCGCGACCTGGTCGTCGAGGGCGAGCTGCTGGCGCTGGTGATGGACCTGGTGGAGGGCCCCGACCTGGCCCGCTACCTGCGCGCCAACGGCCCGTTCAGCCCGATCGCCGGCTCCCTGCTGATGGCCCAGGTCGCGGACGCGCTGGCGGCCAGCCACGCGGACGGGATCGTCCACCGCGACCTCAAGCCGGCCAACGTGCTGCTCGCCTCCACCGTGGTCCAGGGCACCGAGCAGATGCACCCGATGCTGACCGACTTCGGCATCGCCCGGCTGGCCGACTCCCCGGGCGTCACCCGCACCCACGAGTTCGTCGGCACCCCCGCGTACGTCGCGCCGGAGTCCGCCGAGGGCCGCCCGCAGACCTCCGCGGTGGACGTCTACGGCGCCGGGATCATGCTGTACGAGCTGGTCACCGGCCGCCAGCCGTTCCAGGGCGACAGCGCCCTGGCCGTGCTCCAGGCCCACCTGGCGCAGGAGCCGCAGCGGCCCAGCACCATGCCCGAGCCGCTCTGGACGGTGATCGAGCGTTGCCTGCGCAAGGACCCGGCGCACCGGCCGAGCGCCACCGTGCTCGCCCGCGCGCTGCGGGTGGTCGCGGCCGGCGTCGGGGTGCACGCCTCCCCGGCGGCGGTGGACGAGGCGCTCGCGGTCGGCGCCCTGCTGCTGCCGGACCCGCAGCCGACCGCCGTCCCCGGCGGCGTGCCGGCCGCGCCCGGCGGCCCGTACGGCACCGAGGACCGGACCCAGGTGCTGCCCCCGCCTCCGGGCGGCCCGCAGTACGACCCGGCCGCGGCGACCCGGGTGATGGGCACCCAGCCGCCGCCCGCGCCCCCGTACGGCACCCAGGACCGCACCCAGGTGATGCCGCCCACCGCGGTGCCGCCGCCCCCGCCCGTCGGGCCGCCCGGGCCGCAGGAGGAGACGCCGCACCCGTGGCAGACCCAGCTGCGGGCGGCGCGCGACCGCAACCAGCAGACCCAGGTCGGCTACTTCGGCCCGGAGGACTTCGAGGACCCGCAGGTCGCCCCGGCGCCCTACCAGTCCGGGCCGGGCGGCCCGGGCCGCCCGCCGCAGCCGCCGGCCGGCTACCACCCCGACCCGCGCCGGCCGGGGCCGCCGCCCGGCTACGCCCAGCGTCCGCCGGTCGCCCCGCCGCCCTATCAGGCAGGTCAGCGGGGCCAGGCCGGTCAGCGGGGCCAGGGCGGTCAGGGTGGCCACGACGGACAGGGTGGTCAGGGCGGCGGCCGTCCGCAGCCGCCCGGCGGCTACCGGCAGGCCCCGGCCGGGTACGGCCAGTCGCAGGGCGGCTACCCCCCGCCGCCCCCGCCCACCCCGGTGACCCGCCGGGCCGAGCCGCCCGCGCCGCAGTACCGGGAGCCCCGCCCGCCCCGGGAGGAGCCGCGTGAGCCGTCCCGCCGGGAGAGCGCGCCGCCGCGCGAGCGCCGGCCGCGCAGCCGCAACCGGATGTACATCCCGGGGCTGGGCTGCCTCAAGGGCTGTCTGATGGTGCTGCTGGTGCTGGCGGTGGCCGCGCTGGCGCTGTGGAACTTCACGCCGCTGCCGCACTACTGGGACAACGTCGTGGGCTGGTTCGACACCGCGCGGGGCTGGGTGACCAGCGTCTTCGGCAGTTCCGGCTCGTAGCGCGGCACCGGGCGGCGGGAGGCGGTGAGGCGGCGGCGGGAAGTGGCGGGGCGGCGGCGAAGGGGCGCGGCGGGCCGCCCCGGCGGCTGACCGGGGGTCCGAACCCCGTCCGGAAGCCAGGATTGACGCTTTGTCGACAATCTGCGAGATTTCTCGCCCCAGAGTCCCGCTCCACGGCCCCCAGGCGGCCCGCGCGGGGCGTTCGGGCGCGTAGGTTGGTCGCTGTTGTCCCGCCCCACCGAGCGCGCCCGGACCCCCGGAGCGCTCCCGCGCCGCCCACGGAGCAGCATTGGCACGCAAGATCGGCAGCCGGTACACCGTCCACCAGGTCATCGGCCGGGGTTCGGCCGGGACGGTCTGGCTCGGTGAGGGGCCGGACGGCCCGGTGGCGGTCAAGCTGCTGCGCGAGGACCTCGCCGCCGACCAGGTGCTGGTCGGCCGCTTCGTCCAGGAGCGCACCGCGCTGACCAGCCTCGACCACCCCCGGGTGGTCGGCGTGCGCGACATGGTCGTGGACGGCAGCGACCTCGCCCTGGTGATGGAACTGGTCCAGGGCACCGACCTGCGCTCCCGGCTGGAGCGGGACGGCGCCCTTCCTCCGCAGGTCGCCGCCTCGGTCATCGCCGACGTCGCGGACGGCCTGGCGGCCGCGCACGCGGCCGGGATCGTCCACCGCGACGTCAAGCCGGAGAACGTGCTGCTCGACCTCGCCGCCGCCCCCGGCCCCGGCGGCGCCCCGCGCGCCAAGCTCACCGACTTCGGCGTGGCCCGCCTGGTCGACGCCCCGCGCCGCACCCGGGCCACCCGGATCATCGGCACCCCCGACTACCTCGCCCCCGAGATCATCGAGGGCCTGGAGCCGCGCGCCGCCGTCGACATCTACGCCCTCGCCACCGTGCTGTACGAGCTGCTGGCCGGCTCCACCCCGTTCGGCGGCGGCCACACCGGCGCGGTGCTGCGCCGGCACGTCACCGAGCAGGTGCCGCCGATCCCCGGCCTGCCGGACGGGCTGTGGCGGATCATCTCCGAGTGCCTCGCCAAGGCCCCCGCCTCCCGGCTGCGCGCAGCCGAGCTGGCCGCCCGGCTGCGCGAGCAGCTGCCCTCGCTGGCCGGACTGCCGGTGCTGGCCGTGCCCACCCAGGGCCGCCCCCCGGCCGAGGAGCAGCTGACCCCGGGCGAGGCCGTCTACGCGGAGGTCGACGCCGGCCCGGGCGTCCACAAGCGCCGCCGCGGCCCGGCCGTCCCGCTGGTGCCCGGGGTGGCCCCGGACTCCACCCGGGACACCCACACCAGCCTGCGCCGCCCCTCGGCCGACGAACTGGCCGCGTACGCCGCCGAGTCCCGCGCCCAGCGCACCGCCCCGGGCCACCGCCGGGACCGCGCGGCCCTGCTGCGCCGCCGCCGGCTGCTGGCCGTCCTGCTGGCCACCGTCCTGCTGCTGGCGGGCGCCGCCGCGGCCTGGACGGCCTTCGCGGCCACCGAGCCGGGCGGCGGCCACCCGTCCCGTCCGGCCGTGCACGGCACCGCCCCGCGGGCGCCCTGAGACCGGGGGAGCCGGGGGTGTCGTCATGACCACCCCCGGAACCATTACGCTGGGGGCGTGGCAGCCGTCGATCCTTCCGAAGAGCTCAAGAACCTCGATACGACCATGGGGTCGATCGAGGCCGTCCTCGACCTGGACAAGATCCGGGCCGACATCGCGGTCCTGGAGGAGGAGGCAGCCGCCCCCAGCCTGTGGGACGACGTCGCGAACGCGCAGAAGGTGACCAGCCGGCTCTCCTTCCTCCAGGGCGAACTGCGCCGCGTCGAGGGCCTGCGCAGCCGCATCGACGACCTGGGCGTGCTGTTCGAGCTCGCCGAGGCCGAGAACGACGCGGACACCCGCACCGAGGCCGAGGCCGAGCTGGTCTCGCTGCAGAAGGCCGTCGAGGAGCTGGAGGTCCGCACCCTCCTCTCCGGCGAGTACGACTCCCGCGAGGCCCTGATCAACATCCGCGCCGAGGCCGGTGGCGTGGACGCCGCCGACTTCGCCGAGCAGCTGATGCGCATGTACCTGCGCTGGGCCGAGCGGCACGGGTACCCCACCGAGGTGTACGACACCTCGTACGCCGAAGAGGCCGGCATCAAGTCCGCGACCTTCACCGTGAAGGCGCCGTACGCCTACGGCACCCTCTCGGTCGAGCAGGGCACCCACCGCCTGGTCCGCATCTCGCCGTTCGACAACCAGGGCCGCCGGCAGACCTCCTTCGCCGGTGTCGAGGTGCTCCCGGTCGTCGAGCAGTCCGACCACGTCGACATCGACGAGGGCGAACTGCGGATCGACGTCTACCGCGCCTCCGGCCCCGGCGGCCAGGGCGTCAACACCACCGACTCGGCGGTGCGCATCACGCACCTCCCGACCGGCATCGTGGTCTCCTGCCAGAACGAGCGCTCGCAGATCCAGAACAAGGCGTCCGCGATGAACGTCCTCCAGGCCAAGCTGCTCGAGCGGCGCCGCCAGGAGGAGAAGGCCATGATGGACGCGCTCAAGGACAGCGGCAGCTCCTGGGGCAACCAGATGCGCTCCTACGTCCTGCACCCGTACCAGATGGTCAAGGACGTCCGCACCGCGTACGAGGCGGGCAACCCGCAGGCCGTCCTGGACGGCGACATCGACGGCTTCATCGAGGCCGGGATCCGCTGGCGCAAGCAGCGCGAGACCAGCGCCGAGTAAGCACCCGGACACGCAGAAGGCCCCCGACCGCAGTGGTCGGGGGCCTTCGTCGCACCTCGGGGTCTCAGCCCAGCGCCTGCCGCGCGATCAGCACCACCGCGAGCAGCCCGGCCAGCAGGGCCAGCAGCATCGCGGGGGAGAGCGTGGCGAACGGCCCCTGCTGCTCCTGCAGCCGGGCCCGGTTGGCGCGGCACACCGGGCAACGCCCGTCGCTGACGCGGCCGTTGCAGTTGGCGCACACCAGATGGTCGCACGTCATGCGATCTCCTCCTCGCTGCTACAGCCAACGCACCGGACGGGGCTTTGGTTCCCTCTTCGTACCTGACGGGGGAGTCTGCCCTGTACGGGGGAGCGACCGGACACGGTCGCCACCTCCACTCTGCCAGGTTCTGGCGCTTCCGGCTCCCGGGCTGTGAGATGGCTCCCAATTATCGGGGCACAGCCGGACATTCTCCCCCAGATTCCGGAGCCCGTCCTGGGCCGCCCCTGCGGACCGGTCGCCGGTTCGCGTATGGTCCCAGACCGGGAGCGGCCCTCCGCGCTCCCTTCGCCCGCCCTGGACCGGGCCTCCGGGGCGGATCGACCGAGGACTGGCGCCGCCTAGGATGGCCTCCGTGATGCAGCCGTGATCAGATTCGACAACGTCTCCAAGACCTATCCCAAGCAGAACCGTCCCGCCCTGGACAACGTCTCGCTGGAGATCGAGAAGGGTGAGTTCGTCTTCCTGGTCGGCTCGTCCGGCTCGGGCAAGTCCACCTTCCTGCGCCTGTGCCTGCGGGAGGAACGTCCCTCCACCGGCGCGGTGCACGTGCTGGGCAAGGACCTCGGCAAGCTGTCCAACTGGAAGGTGCCGCACATGCGCCGCCAGCTGGGCACCGTCTTCCAGGACTTCCGTCTGCTGCCGAACAAGACGGTCGCGCAGAACGTCGCCTTCGCGCTGGAGGTGATCGGCAAGCCCAAGAGCGCCATCGGCAAGGTGGTGCCCGAGGTGCTGGAGCTGGTCGGCCTCGGCGGCAAGGAGGACCGCATGCCGGGCGAGCTGTCCGGTGGTGAGCAGCAGCGCGTCGCGATCGCGCGGGCGTTCGTGAACCGTCCGATGCTCCTCATCGCGGACGAGCCCACCGGCAACCTCGACCCGCAGAACTCGGTCGGCATCATGAAGCTGCTCGACCGGATCAACCGCACCGGTACCACGGTGCTGATGGCCACCCACGACCAGGCCATCGTCGACCAGATGCGCAAGCGAGTCATCGAGCTCGACAAGGGGCTGCTCGTCCGCGACCAGGCCCGCGGCGTCTACGGATACCAGCACTGACCGACCAGCGCTGAGCCGTAGGGCCGCCGGCCCGGCCCGTCCGACCGCGCAGTACCGACCCTGGAGTTGTTTCCCGCATGCGTGCCCAGTTCGTCCTGTCGGAGATCGGTGTGGGTCTCCGACGCAACCTGACCATGACCATCGCGGTCGTGGTCAGCGTCGCGCTCTCCCTCGCCCTCGCCGGTTCCTCGCTCCTGGTCCGCGACCAGGTGAACTCCATGAAGGGGTACTGGTACGACAAGGTCGAGGTGAGCATCTACTTCTGCACCAAGGCGGATGCCCGCAACTCGCCGCAGTGCGACAAGGGCGCGGCCACCGACCAGCAGGTCCAGGACATCAAGGACCAGCTGGACAAGATGAGTTCGGTGGTCCAGTCCTCCACGTACGAGAGCTCCGCGGAGGCGTACAAGCACTGGAAGGACATGAACCCGGACAACCCGCTCATCTCCGTCCTGGGCCCGGACGCGATGCCGCAGTCCTGGCGGGTGAAGCTCAACGACCCGACCAAGTACGACGTCATCCAGAGCGCGTTCGCGGGCAAGCCCGGCGTCAAGTCGGTCGAGGACCAGCGGAAGATCCTGGAGAACCTGTTCGGCCTGCTCAACGGCCTGCAGACGGCGGCGTTCGTGATCATGGTGCTGATGCTCTTCGTGGCGTTGCTGCTGATCGTCAACACCGTCCGGGTGTCGGCGTACAGCAGGCGGCGCGAGACCGGCATCATGCGCCTGGTCGGTGCGTCGAACTTCTACGTCCAGATGCCGTTCATCGCCGAGGCCGCGTTCTCCGCGCTGCTCGGTGCGGCGCTGGCCTCCGGTCTGCTGATCGGCGGGCACTTCTTCGTCCAGAACTGGCTGGCCGACCGGGTGCAGTTCATCCACTTCATCGGCCTCGGCTCGGTGCTGGCGGTGATCCCGCTGCTGGTCGTGGTCGGTATGGGCATGGCCGGTGTCGCGGCGTTCTTCACCCTGCGCAAGTACCTCAAGGTCTGATCCCCGCAGGTTCCTTCGGCCCCGTACGGCACTGCGCCGTACGGGGCCGTCGCCGTTCCGCGCTCCGCCGTTCCGGCCCGCCGCCCGCGGCGCGGTGTCTACACTCCGGTGCCATGCTGCAAACTCCGCGCGGGGCGCGTCAGGTGGCCGCCCTCGGCCTGGTGTTCGGCGCCGTGCTGCTGGCCGGCGCCGCGACCGGTGCCTGGGGCGGCCCGGGCGACCCGCCGCGCCGCGCCTCCGCCGACCTCGCCCAGGCCGCCGCCGGGCCGCCGGCGGACCCGGCCGGCGCCGCGCTGTCCGAGCAGCAGGCCGAGCACCTGCTCGCGGCCGGCGGCGACCGCTGGGGCGCGTACTACAGCGCCCAGGAGTACGCCGAGTTCAGCCAGGGCCTGGACGGCCGCTACCCCGGCGTCGGCCTGTCGGTCGGCCGCGGCGAGGACGGTGTCACCGAGGTCTCCGAGGTCACCCCGGCCGGACCGGCCGCCGAGGCCGGGATCGCCCCCGGCGACCGGCTGCTGCGGATCGACCGGGACCAGGCCGACCGGCTGCCGGTCACCGAGGTGGTCGCCCGGCTGCGCGGGCAGGGCGACGAGCGCCGGGCCGGCTCCGAGGTCACCCTGGCCGTGCGGCGCGGCGAGGGCGAGGTGCGCGAACTGCGGCTGCGACGGGTGCTGCTGGACAGCCGGCAGGTCACCGCCGAGCACCTGGAGCGGGGCGTGCTGCGGATCACCGTCCGGGCCTTCACCACCGGCGTGGCCGACCAGGTGCGCGCCGCGCTGCGCGCCCCGCACACCGGCGTGGTGCTCGATCTGCGCGGCAACTCCGGCGGGTTGCTGGACGAGGCGGTCGGCACCGCCGGGAGCTTCCTGGACGGCGGCCCGGTCGGCTCGTACCAGGAGCGCGGCGAGAAGAGGGAGTTGACGGCCCCGCCGGGCGGCGACCGGCGCACCCCGCTGGTGGTGCTGGTGGACGGCGGCACGATGAGCGCCGCCGAACTGCTCGCCGGGGCCCTCCAGGACCGCAGCCGCGCCGTCGTGGTGGGCTCGCGGACCTTCGGCAAGGGCACCGTCCAGCAGCCCAGCAGGCTCGCCGACGGCGCGGTGCTGGAGCTGACGGTCGGCCGCTACTACACCCCGGCCGGGCACTCCCTGGACGGCACCGGCCTGACCCCGGACGTCCCGGCCGGCGCCGGCGAGGACGCCGACGCGCTCGCCCTGCGGGTGCTCGCCGGCATCGGCACCCGGTCCTGACGCGGCCGCCCGCCCCTAAAGCAGCTGCCCGACCGGGCGTCGAAGTGCGAGAATGACGGCGCTATGGCAAAGGAAACCGGACACAAGCTGATCGCGCAGAACAAGAAGGCGCGGCACGAGTACACGATCCTCGACACCTACGAGTGCGGCCTCGTACTCACCGGCACCGAGGTCAAGTCACTGCGGGAGGGGCGGGCCAACCTGGTCGACGGCTACGCCTACATCCAGAACCACGAGGCGTGGATCGACAACGTCTTCATCCCCGAGTACACCCAGGGGACGTGGACCAACCACGCGGCCCGGCGCAAGCGCAAGCTGCTGCTGCACAGGCTGGAGATCCGCAAGATCGAGACCACGGTCCGCGACGCGGGCCACACCCTGGTGCCGCTGTCCCTGTACTTCAAGGACGGCCGGGTCAAGCTCGAACTCGCACTGGCGGTCGGCAAGAAGCTGTACGACAAGCGCCAGACGCTGCGGGAGAAGCAGGACACCCGCGAGACGGCACGCGCGGTGGCGGCGGCCCGGCGGCGCCAGCGTTAATCCGCTGGACCCTCGACCGTCGCCTCGCGTACTATGGCGCAAGCAACACGGACGGTCATCGTCCGAGCTGTTTCTCAAAAAAACATGGGGATGATCGGTTTCGACAGGGGATGTTGAAACAGGGGAAGCGAGCCGAGGAACGCGGCAATGATCTCGTTAACCACGTGTCGCAAAAAAATAATCGCCAACTCTAAGCGCGATTCCCAGCAGTTCGCTCTCGCTGCCTAATAAGCACCGATAGCGCTTGGGTGTCAGACCGGGGAGTTCCCGACCCGGACCCTGGCATAATCTAGGGAACTCAACCGTCCGCCCGGGCTGCGAGGGTGGATGGGAAATCAAACAGCAGCTGGGCCTGTTGGCGGCTTGTCCGTGTGACCGCCAGGGCCGAGAAAAGCACAGCGGACTGCGCTCGGAGAAGCCCTGAATTAACTCCACTGGACCCGGGTTCGATTCCCGGCATCTCCACCACCCCATGTTCACACCGAAGGCCGTCCACCGCTGATGCGGAGGGCGGCCTTCGATTTTGTACGTTCCGGAGCAGCGCGTGCGGGGGGTCGCGGCGTAGGATCATCCGTCCGCTCGTTTTCCGGAGCCGGATTCCGTCGCAACCCCCGAGGCCATGCAGAGCAACACGGACACCACCCCCGCCACCGATCACGAGACCGTCCGCGAGCGCGAGATCGCCGGTGAGCAGCAGCACCTCGACACCGTCTACCACCGGCTGGAGGAGAAGCTCGCCGAAGCCGAGTACATCCTCGAGGACGCCGCCAAGCGGGTGCAGGTCGGCACCCCCGGCGCCCTCGCCGAGCGTGACGCCCAGGTCTACCGGGCCGGCGCGCACCTCCAGCGGCTCAACAACGAGTTCGAGGACTTCCTCTTCGGCCGGATCGACCTCCAGCAGGCGGACGCCCCGGAGGAACACGGCATTCCCTCCGACACCCCGCTGGACCCGGCCGACCCGGCCGTCGCCGAGACCCTTCACATCGGCCGCCTCGGCGTGCTGGACGCCGAGTACGGCCCGCTGGTGATCGACTGGCGCGCCCCCGCCGCCGCGCCGTTCTACCGCGCCACCCCGGTCGAGCCCGGCCGGGTGATCCGCCGCCGGGTGATCCGCTCCAAGGGCCGCAAGGTGATCGGCGTCGAGGACGACCTGCTGCGTCCCGACCTCACCCCGACCCTGGGCGGCGAGGAACTGGCCGTGGTCGGCGACGGCGCGCTGATGGCCTCGCTCGGCCGAGCCCGCAGCCACTCGATGCGCGACATCGTCTCCTCCATCCAGAAGGAGCAGGACGAGGTGATCCGGGCCGCCGCGGCCGGGGCCACGCTCGTCACCGGCGGCCCCGGCACCGGCAAGACGGCCGTCGCCCTGCACCGCGCCGCGTACCTGCTGTACCAGGACCGCCGCCGCTACGCCGGGGGCATCCTGGTGGTCTCGCCCACCCCGCTGCTGGTCTCCTACACCGAGGGCGTGCTGCCCTCGCTCGGGGAGGAGGGCCAGGTCGCGATCCGCGCGGTCGGCTCGCTGGTGGACGGCGTCGAGGCGGCCACCTACGACAGCCCGGAGGCGGCGAGGGTCAAGGGCTCGGCCCGGATGGTCCAGCTGCTGCGCCGGGCCGCCCGGGCGGCGCTGGAGCTGGGCGCCCCGCAGGAGCTCAAGGTGGTCGCCCGCGGCGAGGTGCTGAAGCTGGACGCGGGCCGGCTGAGGGCCGTCCGCGGCAACGTGGTGGGCGCCGGCGGCACCCCGCTGAACCTGCTGCGCCCGCGCGCCCGCCGGCTGCTGCTGGACGCCCTGTGGCAGGAGGCCACCAGGCACCTGCCCAGGCCCGCCGACCACTACGCCCGGGAGCAGCGCCAGGAGGAGAAGGAGTCCTTCGACGACTACGTCTCGGACGAGTCGTCGTTCCTGGACTTCCTGGACGCCTGGTGGCCGCCGCTGACCCCGCGCCGGGTGCTCGGCACGCTCAAGCAGACCCGGCACACCAACCGGATCGCCCGCGGCGCCGTCACCCCGGACGAGGCGAGGCTGCTGGCGGCCTCCTGGCGGCACCTGTCCCCGCAGGGCGAGGGCGAGCTGTCGGCGCACGACGTGGCGCTGGTGGACGAGCTGCAGGTGCTGCTCGGCGAGGCGGCCCGCCCGAAGGTCCGCGAGGTGGACGCGGTGGACCTGCTGAGCGGCCTGGAGGAGGTCACCACCTTCGCCGACCGCAACTCCCGTCAGCGGGAGCGCCAGCCGGTGGAGCGCAAGGAGTACGCCCACGTCATCGTGGACGAGGCCCAGGACCTCACCCCGATGCAGTGGCGGATGATCGGCCGGCGGTCCCGGATGGCCACCTGGACCATCGTCGGCGACCCGGCGCAGTCCTCCTGGCCGTTCCCCCAGGAGGCCCAGGCCGCGCTGGACGAGGTGCTGGCCGGCAAGCCGCGCCGCCGCTTCACGCTGACCGTCAACTACCGCAACCCGGCCGAGATCGCCGAGGTCGCGGCCAAGGTGCTGGCCCTGGCCGCGCCGGGCACGCCCTCGCCGAGCGCGGTGCGCCACGTCGGCGTGGAGCCGCGCTTCGCGGCCGTCGGCGACCCCGCGCCGGAGGCCTTCGGCCGGGGCGCCCGGGCCGAGCTGGAGCGGCTGCTGGGCGAGGTGGACGGCACCGTGGCGATCGTGGTGCCGATGGACCGCCGGGCCGAGGCGGCCGGCTGGGCCGAGGGCCTGGACGAGCGCGTGGTGGTGCTGGGCAGTCTGGAGGCCAAGGGCCTGGAGTACGACGCGACGGTGGTCGCCGACCCGACCGGCATCGCCGGCGAGTCGGAGGCCGGCCTGCGGGTGCTGTACGTGGCGCTGACCCGGGCGACCCAGCGGCTGACCGTGCTGTCCGGTCCTGACGACCTGCCGGACGCGGCCGGCGTGCCCGCGCTGCTGCACGGCTGACGCACCCACGACGAAGGCCCCTCACCGGTGGTGAGGGGCCTTCGGACGTTTAGGACACCGACCCGCCATGCTCGCCTCGCGGCAAGTGGTCCCTCTAAGGGACGAAGGTTGGGCCCGGGGGCTTGGATCGAGCCGGTGTCCCGTCCAATGTAACGCATCGGCCGGGAGAGGCAAGGAGTGTGCGGCCGGAGACTGTGGGCAAGCCGGTCCGGTTGTCGGATCCGCACACTCAATGAACGTTATTTCTGGCAATCCCTTGGAAGGTGCGACGATCGAGGTCTAGCATGCGCAGGCGATGCCTTCAACAAAATGTTGAGCCTGCGGGACAGACGGAAGAAGGAAGCGTCGATGGCGACGGTGCCCAGTGTCTCCAACTCGATCACGGTGCGACTGGAGGTCCCGGCCCGCGGCAACGCGGTCAGCGCGATCACCACGGCCGTGGAGTCCTCCGGCGGATCGGTGACCGGTCTCGACGTCACCGCCTCCGGCCTGGAGGCGCTGCGGATCGACGTGACCGTGGCGGCCTCCTCCGTGGCGCACGGCGAGGAGGTCGTCGAGAAGCTGCGGGCGATCGACGGCGTGTCGATCGGCAAGGTCTCGGACCGCACCTTCCTGATGCACCTCGGCGGCAAGATCGAGATGTCCTCGAAGCTGCCGATCCGCAACCGTGACGACCTGAGCATGATCTACACCCCGGGCGTGGCGCGGGTCTGCATGGCGATCGCCGAGAACCCCGAGGACGCCCGCCGCCTGACCATCAAGCGCAACAGCGTCGCGGTGGTCACCGACGGCTCCGCGGTGCTGGGCCTGGGCAACATCGGCCCGGCCGCCGCGCTGCCCGTCATGGAGGGCAAGGCGGCCCTGTTCAAGCGCTTCGCCGGGATCGACGCCTGGCCGCTCTGCCTGGACACCCAGGACACCGACGAGATCGTGGCCATCGTCAAGGCGATCGCCCCGGGCTTCGCCGGCATCAACCTGGAGGACATCTCCGCGCCGCGCTGCTTCGAGATCGAGGCCCGGCTGCGCGAGGCCCTGGACATCCCCGTCTTCCACGACGACCAGCACGGCACCGCGATCGTGGTGCTGGCCGCCCTCACCAACGCGCTGAAGGTGGTCGGCAAGGAGATCGGCGACATCCGTGTGGTGATGTCGGGCGCCGGCGCCGCCGGCACCGCGATCCTCAAGCTGCTGCTGGCCGCCGGTGTCGAGCACGCCACCGTCGCCGACGTGCACGGTGTGGTCCACCTGGGCCGTGAGGACCTCAACGAGAGCCTGCGCTGGATCGCCGAGCACACCAACCGCTCGGGCCGCACCGGCAGCCTCAAGGAGGCCGTGGCGGGCGCGGACGTCTTCATCGGGGTCTCGGCCCCGAACGTCCTGGACGGCGACGACCTGGCCACCATGGCGGACCGGTCGATCGTCTTCGCGCTGGCCAACCCGGACCCGGAGGTCGACCCGGCGGTGGCCCGCCAGACCGCCGCCGTGGTCGCCACCGGCCGTAGCGACTTCCCGAACCAGATCAACAACGTGTTGGTCTTCCCGGGTGTCTTCCGCGGCCTGCTGGACGCCCAGAGCCGCACGGTCAACACCGAGATGATGATCGCCGCCGCCCGCGCGCTGGCCACCACCGTCGCCGACGACGAGCTGAACGCCAACTACATCATCCCGAGCGTCTTCCACAAGGACGTCGCCAAGACCGTCGCCTCCGCGGTGCGCGAGGCGGCCATGGCGGACGCCCAGGCGCCCGCCCCGGCCCGTCCGACCCCCGGCATCGTCGGCACCCTCGACACTTCGGCCTTCCCGACCATCAAGCTCTGAGGACCGCCGCCGGGCCCGCGCCGGTCCGCCCTGACGACGTGTCGCCGATCGGTCAAATGTCCGATTAGCGGCCATACTCGCCCGATCCCGCCCCGAACCCTTGCGACACAAGGGCGAGGGGCGTGTTTGGGCTTGTCGTGCCTAGGGCGTACGGTAGCCCTGCACGGGGCAGGCGTGTCCGACAAGTACGGAACGTCCCCCTGGTCTTCCGGCGTGTCGTCCCGACCGCCGTCCGCGCCCGGTCCGCCGGAGCCGACGGAGCGTCACACCTCCAACGGGCGGGCGATATTCGGGTGGCTCGGCCGGGGCCCGATTGGCTTTCTCGGGGCCGGTCGGGGCAGGATTCGTTCCCAGGCAGGCGGCGGGCCTCTTCGACGGCTCCGGCGCGCGGCATCGGGTACGGACCCGGCCTGCGACCACGCAATGCCTGCATGAGCACAGTGTGCGGACCTGCGGCCTATCCGGGTGCCCCCCGGTGGGAGCACCGATGGGCCCCCGCACACCGCAAGCGAACAGACCACAGGAGTACACATGAACCGCAGTGAGCTGGTGGCCGCGCTGTCCGAGCGCGCCGAGGTGACCCGCAAGGACGCCGACGCCGTTCTGGCCGCCTTCGCCGAGATCGTCGGCGAGGTCGTCGCCAAGGGCGACGAGAAGGTCACCATCCCCGGTTTCCTGACCTTCGAGCGCACCCACCGTGCCGCTCGTACCGCCCGCAACCCGCAGACCGGCGAGCCGATCCAGATCGCGGCCGGCTACAGCGCCAAGGTGAGCGCCGGCTCCAAGCTGAAGGAAGCCGCCAAGGGCGTCTGAACCACCCCTTGAACGCCCGAGAGGCCGGGCTCCCCGCGGGGAGCCCGGCCTCTCGCCGTGCGCGCGCTCGTTACGCGTCGACCAGCTGCTCGCTGGGCAGCTCGACGTGGGCGCCGAGGTCCCGCAGCTTCGCCATGAAGTTCTCGTAGCCGCGGTTGATCAGGTCGATGCCGTGCACGGTCGAGGTGCCCTCGGCCGCCAGCGCCGCGATCAGGTACGAGAAGCCGCCGCGCAGGTCGGGGATGACCAGCTCCGCGCCCATCAGCTTGGACGGGCCGGAGACGACCGCGGAGTGCAGGAAGTTGCGCGCGCCGAAGCGGCACGGGGTGGCGCCCAGGCACTCGCGGTAGAGCTGGATGTGCGCCCCCATCTGGTTGAGCGCGCCGGTGAAGCCCAGCCGCGACTCGTACACCGTCTCGTGCACGATGGACAGCCCGGTGGCCTGGGTCAGCGCGACCACCAGCGGCTGCTGCCAGTCGGTCTGGAAGCCCGGGTGGACGTCCGTCTCCAGGGCGATCGCCTTGAGCTCGCCGCCCGGGTGCCAGAAGCGGATGCCCTCGTCGTCCACCTCGAAGGCGCCGCCGACCTTCCGGAAGGTGTTGAGGAAGGTCATCATCTCCAGCTGGCGGGCGCCGCGGACGTAGATGTCGCCCTTGGTGGCGAGCGCCGCGCAGGCCCAGGAGGCGGCCTCCAGGCGGTCCGACAGGGCGCGGTGGGTGTAGCCGTTCAGCTCGTCCACACCGGTGATCAGGATGGTGCGGTCGGTGCCCAGGGTGATGATCGCGCCCATCTTCTGCAGCACGCAGATCAGGTCGACGATCTCCGGCTCGATGGCCGCGTTGCGCAGCTCGGTGACGCCCTCGGCGAGGACGGCGGTGAGCAGCACCTGCTCGGTCGCGCCGACCGAGGGGTAGGGCAGCTCGATCTTGGTGCCGCGCAGCCGCTGCGGGGCGACCAGGTAGGTGCCCTGGGGGTGCTTCTCGATGGTGGCGCCGAACTGGCGCAGCACCTCGAAGTGGAAGTCGACCGGGCGGCCGCCGATGTCGCAGCCGCCCAGGCCCGGGATGAAGGCGTGGCCGAGGCGGTGCAGCAGCGGGCCGCAGAACAGGATCGGGATCCGCGAGGAGCCGGCGTGGGCGTCGATGTCGGCGACATTGGCGCTCTCGACGTGCGAGGGGTCGAGGATCAGCTCGCCGTCCTCGTCGCCGGTGCGCACGGTCACACCGTGCAGCTGCAGCAGGCCGCGGACCACCTTGACGTCGCGGATGTCCGGGACGTTGCGCAGTCTGCTGGGGCCCTGGCCGAGGAGCGCGGCGACCATGGCCTTGGGGACCAGGTTCTTCGCTCCGCGGACGCGGATCTCGCCTTCGAGGGGGTTTCCGCCGTGGACCAGCAGGACGTCGTCGGTCATCGTTCTCGCAATCCGGGGTGCCAGAGGAATGGGAACGGCTCCGGTACGGAGCCGCAGGTGGACCGGTGGTACGGGCGTACGGGCGCGTTCGGGCCCCCGGAGAATCCGAGTCGGCACCGTAGAGGGGCGTCCACCATCCGTAGATGGTAGTGGGCGTGCCGATGGTTCCCGTGAGCCTCTCCCGTGATGGTGCTCTCTCCGGCCCGGCTCCCGCCCGCCGGTACGGCCGTACGGGTGTTCGTCCGGCGTGGCGTGGTTTCGGGTGTTGCGGTGTCCGACCGGTGCCGTTCTGCGGGATCATGTGTGGCATGACGGCGGCCCATTCGCACGGAGGCCGGTCCCACACCGGCCGTCTGCTCGTCGCGACGCCCATGCTCACCGACCCGAATTTCGCCCGGGCGGTGGTGCTGCTCCTCGACCACGACGTCGAGGGGGCGCTCGGCGTGGTGCTCAACCGGCCCACACCGGTCGAGGTGGGCAGCGTCCTGGACGGCTGGGGCGGACTCGTCGGGCAGCCCGCGGTGGTGTTCCAGGGCGGGCCGGTGGCGCTGGACTCGGCGCTCGGCCTGGCGGTCGCTCCGGGGGAGCCGGGCACCGGCCAGCCGCTCGGCTGGCGGCGGGTGCACGGCGCGATCGGCCTGGTGGACCTGGAGGCGCCGCCCGAGGTGCTGGCCGGGGAGCTGGGCAGCCTGCGGATCTTCGCCGGGTACGCCGGCTGGTCGCCGGGCCAGCTGGAGAGCGAGCTGGAGAGCGGCGCCTGGTACCTGGTGGACTGCGAGCCCGGGGACGTCTCCAGCCCCGATCCGGAGCGGCTGTGGCGCTCGGTGCTGCGCCGCCAGCGCGGCCCGCTGGCCCTGCTGGCGACCTACCCGGACGACCCGACGATGAACTGAGCGGCCGCCCCCGGGCCCGGGGGCGTCGCATGACACTGGCCCGGTTTCCGGGGGCGCCCATAGACTTGGCACCTATGAGCACTCTTGAGCCCGAGCGCGGCCTCGGCACCGGCACCCTGGTCGAGCCCGTCCCCCAGGTGTCCCACGGCGACGGCGACCACGAGCGCTTCGCGCACTACGTCCAGAAGGACAAGATCATGGAGAGCGCGCTCTCCGGGTCCCCGGTCGTGGCGCTGTGCGGCAAGGTGTGGGTGCCCGGTCGCGACCCGAAGAAGTACCCGGTCTGCCCGATGTGCAAGGAGATCTACGACGGCATCGGCAAGCCGCAGGGTGGCGACGGGGACAACAACAAGTAGTCCGGCGCCGTCCGCGGAACACCGTTTTGCATAGCACCGCGATTCCGCAGTGGTCTATGCCAATCGTTCCGGGCCTGGGCAGGATGTCGGAATGGACCTCATTCCCGCACCTTCGAGTGCCGTCCGGCGCCCGGGCGAGGACTTCCCGCTCGACGCCACCACCACGCTGACCGCGCCGCCCGGGCTGGCCGACGCCGAGCGGTGGCTGCGCGGCACGCTGTCCGCCGCCACCGGACTGCCGCTCGCCCCGGGCCGCCCGGGCGCCGGCATCGAGCTGGTCCTGGACGACACCCTGGCCGCCGAGGCGTACCGGATCACGGTGCGCCCCGGCCACGCCCTGCTCACCGCGGGCGGCACGGCCGGCGCGCTGTGGGCGGCCCAGACCCTGCGGCAGCTGCTCGGGCCCGACGCGTACCGGCGCTCCCCGCTGCGCCGGGAGGCCTGGGTGCTGCCCGGCGCGGACATCGCCGACGCGCCCCGGTTCGGCTGGCGCGGCGCGCTGCTGGACGTCGCCCGGCACTTCCTGCCCAAGTCCGACGTGCTGCGCTTCGTCGACCTGCTGGCCGCGCACAAGCTCAACGTGCTCCACCTGCACCTGACCGACGACCAGGGCTGGCGGATCGAGATCAAGCGCTATCCGCGGCTGACCGGGCGCGGCGCCTGGCGGGAGCGCTCGATGGTCGGCTACCGGGCCGGGCAGCGCCGGGACGACCGCCCGCACGGCGGCTACTACACCCAGGACGACCTGCGCGAGATCGTCGCCTACGCGGCCGCGCGCGGGATCACCGTCGTCCCGGAGGTCGACCTGCCCGGCCACACCCAGGCCGCCGTCGCCGCCTACCCCGAGCTGGGCAACACCGACGTGGTGGACACCGCCGCGCTCGGCGTCTGGACGGACTGGGGGGTGAGCCACCACGTGCTCAACGCCTCCGAGGAGACCCTGCGGTTCTTCGAGGGGGTGCTGGAGGAGGTCCTGGAGGTGTTCCCGTCCGAGTTCGTCCACCTCGGCGGCGACGAGTGCCCCAAGGAGCAGTGGAAGGACAGCGCCGCCGCCCAGGCCCGGATCCGCGAGCTCGGCCTGGCCAACGAGGACGAGCTGCAGAGCCACCTCATCCGGCACTTCGACCGCTGGCTGGCCGAGCGCGGGCGCCGGCTGATCGGCTGGGACGAGATCCTGGAGGGCGGGCTGGCCATCGCCACCGCGCCACAGGGGGCGCCGGAGGCAGGAGCGCCGGTGTCGGGTGCCGAGCGCCCGGCGGCGTGGGGGCGGTCCCGTGCGGCCGTCTCCTCCTGGCGCGGCTTCGGCGGCGGGATCGCCGCCGCGAAGGCCGGGCACGACGTGGTGATGTGCCCCGAGCAGCACGTCTACTTCGACCACCGGCAGGCGGACGGGCCGGACGAGCCGATCCCGGTCGGCTTCGTGCGCACGCTGGAGGACGTCTACCGCTTCGAGCCCGTCCCGGAGCAGTTGGACGAGGCCGCCGCCCGGCACGTCATCGGCACCCAGGCCAACCTGTGGAGCGAGTTCATGGACAGCGCCCGGGACATCGACTACCGGGCCTTCCCCCGGCTGGTCGCCTTCGCCGAGGTCGCCTGGTCCGAGCTGCCCGCCCGGCCGGCCGAGCGGGACTACCCGGGCTTCGAGCGGCGGCTGCGCGCCCACCTGGAGGTGCTGGACGCGCTGGGCGTCGAGTACCGCCCCGTCGACGGCCCGCACCCCTGGCAGCGCCGGCCCGGCGTGGTGGGGCGGCCGATCGAGGGGCCGCCGCCGGTGCGCTAGCCGGTGCCGCCGGTGTGCTGACGTGTCCGTCGGGAACTTATGGACGGTCATCTGACGTCAAGAAGAGATGAACATCTGACCCTGGCCCGTTCGGGCCGGGGCAGATACCGCCCGGTATCCGTCCCAAACGGGCAGTCCCGTTCACCGGCCCCGAAATGATCATCGAGCATTGTGTGCCAGAGTTGCCCAACCCGGCCCGATCGCCCGTACCCTACGGCCAGGCCGGGCTGCTGACGCGGACAGTGCGGCCACGGCCGCGGGCGGCAGACGATCGATGAGCAAGTGGAGCACGGTGGGACCCAGGTGAACCGGACGATCATGCTGCCGGCCTCGCTCGACGAGGCCGTCGACGCGCTGGCCGCCGCCCCGGCCGCGGTACCGGTGGCCGGCGCCACCGACCTCATGGAAGCCGTCAACGCCGGACGGCTGCGCCCCGCCGCCCTGGTCGGCCTCGGCCGGATCACCGAACTGCGCGGCTGGCGCTACGAGGACGGCGGCACCGCCGTCCTCGGCGCCGGACTCACCCACGCCCGGATGGACCGCCCCGACTTCGCCGCGCTCATCCCCGCCCTCGCCGACGCCGCCCGCACCGCCGGCCCGCCGCAGGTCCGCAACGTCGGCACCCTCGGCGGCAACATCGTCACCGCCGCCCCGGCCGGCGACACCCTCCCGGTGCTCGCCGCCCTGGAGGCCAGCGTCACCCTCGCCCGGGCCGGCGCCAGCCGCGAGGTGCCGGTCAGTCACCTGCTCACCGGCCTCGACCCGGTGCGCCCGGGCGAACTGCTCACCTGGGTGCGCGTCCCGCTGCTGCACGCGCCGCAGGTCTTCCTCAAGGCCACCGGCCGCAGCGGCCCGGCCCGCGCCACCGCCTCCGTCGCCCTCGTCCTCGACCCGGCCCGGCGCGCCGTGCGCTGCGCCGTCGGAGCCGTCGCCCCCGTCCCGCTGCGCCCGCTGGAGGCCGAGGCCTGGGTGGCCGGCTGCATCGACTGGGACGGCAGCCGGGAGATCGACCCGGCCGCGGGCGCCGCCTTCGGCGAGTACGTCGCCGCCGCCTGCGTCCCCGACAACTACGGCGCCGAGGGCGCCTGGGAGGCCGTGACCGAGGGGCCGACCGCGGCCGCCGTTCGGCTACGGCGTACCGTATCGGTGCTGGCCCGACGGGCACTGGGAAGGGCGCTGAAGTGACCACAGACCCCATCGAGACCCTCGACGCCGAGCCGCTCGGCCTCACCCCCCAGGTCAGCCGGGAGCTGCGCCCGTGCGCCTCCTACACGCTGCGGGTCAACGGTTCCGAACGGCCCGTCACCGACGCCTGGATCGGCGAGAGCCTGCTCTACGTGCTGCGCGAGCGGCTCGGCCTGGCCGGCGCCAAGGACGGCTGCGAGCAGGGCGAGTGCGGCGCCTGCTCGGTACAGGTGGACGGCCAGCTGGTGGCCGGCTGCCTGGTGCCCGCCGCACTGGCCGCCGACAGCGAGATCAACACCGTCGAGGGCCTGTCCGCCGCCGGCGGCGCGAGCGACGTCCAGCAGGCGCTGGCCGCCTCCGGCGCCGTGCAGTGCGGCTACTGCACCCCCGGCATGGCGATGGCCGTGCACGACCTGCTCCAGCGCAACCACCGGCCCACCGAGGTCGAGGCCCGGCAGGCGCTGTGCGGCAACCTGTGCCGCTGCACCGGCTACCGCGGCGTGCTGGCCGCCGTCCAGACCGTCGCGGACGCCCGCGCGCTGGAGGCCGAGGAGGCGGAGGGCGCCGCCGCGGCCGCCGCCGAACCGGCCGCCGAGGCCGGGGCACCGGCCGACCAGGCCTCCCCGGCCGAGCGGCAGCCCGCCGCCGTCGAGCCGCCGGTCTACTCCGACGAGGCCTGGATCGAGCACGTTCCCCAGCCGCCCGCCGAGGCCGCGGCCGCACCCGTCCAGGCACCCGCTCCGGCCCCCGCCCCGGCCGAGCAGCCGTACGGCGACGGCGGCTACGACACCGGCGTGTACGACACCTCCGCCCTGACGGCGATGCAGCCCGGCATCCCCGCCCAGGCCACCGGCGACCAGGTGTACTACCCGCCGCAGGGCTACCCCGAGCAGCCGTACCAGGCCACCCCCGCGCACGGCACCTACGTGCCGGCCGGCTACCCGGACGGCCACCAGCAGCACCACGGCTACGACACCGGCTACGACGCCCCGGTCTACGAGCCCACCCCCGCGCACGGCACCCCGCTGCCCGGCGCCGTCCACGACGGCACGCCCCCGCACGGCACCCCGTACACGGACCCGCACGGCACCCCGGCCGAGGCCGGCGTCCCGACCACCGGCGTCCCCTACGGCGCCACCCCCGCCCACGGCATCCGGCTCTCCGAGGACGACCACGCATCATGACGTCGCCTACCGACATCGGCGCAGCACTCCAGCAGGACGGCGGCGAGGGCGGCGCCGTACCGGAGCCGTTCGGCCTGGGCAGTTCCCCGCTGCGCAGCGACGCGCTGCCCAAGGCGCTCGGGATCTACCCGTACGCGGCCGACCTGTGGGCCGAGGGGCTGCTGTGGGGCGCGGTGCTGCGCTCGCCGCACCCGCACGCCCGGATCCGCGGCATCGACACCTCGGCCGCGCTCGCCCTGCCCGGGGTGCACGCCGTCGTCACCGCCGCCGACCTGCCGCCCGGCCCGGACGGCACCCCGGACGGCGCCCCGGCCGGCCCGATCGTCGCCGACCGCCCGGTGCTGGCCGCCGGCGTGGTGCGCCACCACGGCGAGCCGGTCGCCGCGGTCGCCGCCGACCACCCGGACACCGCCCGGCTGGCCGTCGGCCTGATCGCGGTCGACTACGAGCCGCTGGAGGCGGTCACCGACCCCGAGCAGGCCTTCACCGCGCCGGCGCTGCACCCGGACGGCAACCTGTTCCGCCACCTGCCGCTGCGCACGGGGGACCCGGACGCGGCCGGCGAGATCATCGTCGAGGGCCTCTACCAGGTCGGCCGGCAGGACCCGGCCCCGCTCGGCGCCGAGGCCGGGCTGGCCGTGCCGCGCCCGGACGGCGGCGTGGAGCTGCACCTGTCCTCCACCGACCCGCACGGCGACCGCGAACGCACCGCCGCCTGCCTGGGCCTGGAGCCCGACCGGGTCCGACTGGTCGTCACCGGCGTGCCCGGCGCGACCACCGACCGCGAGGACATCTCCTTCCAGGTCACCCTGGCGCTGCTGGCGCTGCGCACCGGCCGCCCGGTCAAGATGACCCTCACCCGCGAGGAGTCCTTCCACACCCACACCTCGCGCCACCCCGCGCTGCTGCGCTACCGCCACCACGCCGACGCCGACGGCACCCTGGTGAAGGTGGAGGCGCAGATCCTGCTGGACGGCGGCGCCTACGCGGACGTCTCCGCCGAGGCGCTGGCCGCCGCGACGGCCTTCTCGGTCGGCCCGTACGTCTGCCCCAACGTGTTCGTGGACGCCTGGGCGGTGCGCACCAACAACCCGCCGGCCGGGCGGATGCGCGGCGAGGGCGCGCTGCAGGCCTGCTTCGCGTACGAGTCGCAGCTGGACCAGCTGGCCGCCCGGGTGGGCGTGGACCCGGTGGAGATCCGCCGCCGCAACGCGATGTCCACCGGCGACCCGCTGCCCACCGGACAGGCCGTCACCTGCCCGGCGCCGGTGCGGGCGCTGCTGGACGCGGTGGCGGCGGAGCCGCTGCCGGCCCTGCCGGTGGACGACCCGGACGCCGAGTGGCTGCTGCCCGGCGGGCCCGGCGGCGCCGGGGACCCGTCTGCGGTGCGCCGCGGCATCGGCTACGCCGTCGGCATGGTGCACATGCTGGGCGCCGAGGGCGATGACGAGGTGTCCACCGCCACCGTGCGGGTCAGCGGCGACCACGCCACGGTGATCTGCGCGGCCGTTGACGCCGGGCAGGGCTTCGCCACGCTGGCCCGGCAGATCGTGCAGACCGTACTGGGCGTCAGCGAGGTCTACATCGCGCCGGCCGACAGCGACCAGTCGATCGCCGGGCCGTCCGCGCGGGGCCGGCACACCTGGGTCTCCGGCGGGGCGGTCGAGCGGGCCGCGCTGATGGTCCGCCACCAGCTGCTGCAGCCGATCGCGGCCAACTTCGGGATGTCGGTGGAGCTGCTGCAGATCGCCGACGGCAAGATCACCTCCTACGACGGGGTGCTCGGGATGCCGGTCGCCGAGGCGTTGGAGGGCAAGGAGCTCTGGGCCACCGCGCAGTGCCGTCCGCACCCGACCGAGCCGCTGGACGAGTCCGGGCACGGCGACGCCTTCGTCTCCATCTCCTTCTGCGCGATGCGCGCGGTGGTGGACGTGGACATCGAGCTGGGGGCCGTCCGGGTGGTCGAGATGACCGTCGCCCAGGACGTCGGCCGGGCGCTGAACCCGCGCCAGATCGAGGACCGGATCGAGGCGGGCGTGGCCCAGGGCGTGGGCCTGGCGCTGATGGAGGACCTGCGCACGGAGGACGGGCTGCTGGGCAACCCCTCGCTCACCGGCTACCGGCTGCCCACCTCGCTGGACACCCCGGAGGTGCGGATCGCCGCGCTGCTGGAGGAGCGGGACGTGGTCGCCACCTTCGGCGCCAAGGCGGTCAGCGCCGTGCCCGCGGTGGTCGCCCCCTCGGCCGTCGCCGCCGCCGTCCGGGCCGCCACCGGCCTGCCCGTCGGCCGGCTGCCGATCCGCCCGGAGGACGCCGTCACCGCCTGAGCGGGGCGCGGGCGGGAAAGCGGAACGGGAAGACGGAACAGGGAATGCGGAATTGCCGGTCGACTTTCGAGTCGACCGGCAATTCCCGTTTCCGAGGCCGTGGCGGGAATTGAACCCGCGTACACCGCTTTGCAGACGGTTCCCTGAACCACTCGGGCACACGGCCAGTGAATTCAGGATGGCCGATCCCCGGAATGAGGTCAACGAACTTCTGTAAATTCTGTGTGGCAATGTGTGCTACCGTCGGAGTCGGTGGCTGTATTCCCGCCACCCCGGACGAGAGCGTCGTACCCGGTGACGACAAGACGACGCAGTTCAGCGGCAATCCGGCCGCTGTGGACTGCGGAGGTACGGCCGTCATGGCTTGGCTCGTTCTGATCGTCTCGGGTCTCCTGGAGACCGTCTGGGCGGTGGCCCTGGAATCGTCCAAGGGTTTCTCCCGCCTCGTTCCCAGCCTCGTCTTCGGCGTCGCGCTGCTGTTCAGCATGGGCGGACTGGCGTACGCGATGCGCACCATCCCGATCGGCACCGGCTACGCGGTCTGGGTCGGCATCGGCGCGGTCGGCACCGCGCTCTACGGCATGGCCGTCCTGGGGGACGCGGCGACCATGGCCCGGATCGGCTGCCTGCTGCTGATCGTCTCCGGCGTGGTGGGGCTCAAGGTGCTGCACTGAAGCCGTGGGCCCAGGGCCGGCGACTGACCCGGTCAGGGACCGCGGTCAGGAGTCACGGAGGCGGACGGCTCTTACGATGTCACGTATGACCACTGCCTCCCCCACCTCGGTCGACTCCCCCTCGATACCCTCCGGAACCGACCCCGGCGGCGGAGTCATGAGCGGCCGCTACCGCGCTCTGACGCTCGGGATCGTGTCGGTGGTCCTGGTGATCGCCTTCGAGGCGACCGCCGTCAACACCGCGATGCCGACCGCGGCCCGGCAGCTGAACGGCCTCGGGCTGTACGCCTTCGCCTTCTCCGGCTACTTCACCACCACGCTGTTCGCCCTGGTCGTCTCCGGCCAGTGGTGCGACCGGCGCGGCCCGCTGCGGCCGCTGTTCACCGGCATCGCGGTGTTCGGTGTGGGCCTGGTGCTGGCCGGGACGGCGCCCGGCATGTGGGTGTTCGTGGCCGGGCGGGCCGTCCAGGGGCTGGGCGGCGGGCTGGTGATCGTCGCGCTGTACGTGGTGGTCGGCCGGGCCTACCCGGAGCGGCTGCGGCCGGCGGTGTTCGCCGCCTTCTCCTCGGCCTGGGTGCTGCCTTCCATCGTCGGACCGCTGGTGTCCGGGGCGGTCACCCAGCACCTCGGCTGGCGCTGGGTCTTCCTCGCGGTGCCGGTGCTGATCCTGCTGCCGCTGGTGGTGATGGGCCCGGCGCTGGCCCGCTCCGAGCGGGACCACCCGGTGCTCAAGGGCGCCGGGTTCGACCGCCGCCGCACCCTGCTGGCCGCCATGGCGGCGGTCGGCGCCGGCCTGCTGCAGTACGCGGGCCAGCGGCGCGACCTGGTCGGGCTGCTCCCCGGTATCGCCGGGGCGGCGCTGCTGGTGCCGGCTGTGCTGGGGCTGCTGCCGAAGCGGACCCTGCGGGCCGGGCGCGGGCTGCCGACGGTGATCCTGCTGCGCGGCCTGGCGGCCGGTGCGTTCCTCGGCGCCGAGGCCTTCGTCCCGCTGATGATGACCACCCAGCGGGACCTCTCGCCGACCCTGTCCGGGCTCACCCTGACCAGCGGCGGGCTCACCTGGGCGCTGGGCTCCTGGCTGCAGGGGCGGCCCGGGGCCGAGCGCTACCGCGAGGCGATGATCCGGGGCGGCTTCGTGCTGACCGCGGTGGCGATCGCGGGCGTCGCGCTGGTGCTGGTCCCGGCGGTGCCGGCCTGGGCGGCGTCGGTGGCCTGGGGCGTCGGCGGCATCGGGATGGGGCTGACGGTCGCGAGCGTCAGCGTGCTGATGATGAAGCTCTCCGCGCCGGAGGACGCCGGGGCCAACTCGGCCGCGCTGCAGATGAGCGACGCGCTGGGCAACGTGCTGCTGACCGGTCTGGCGGGGGTGCTGTTCGCGGCGCTGGGCGGCGGCTCACTGGCCGCCGCCCACGAGGTCGCCGGGGCTGACGGCTCGCCCGGCGCCTTCGCGGTGATCCTGCTGGTGATGGCCGCGGTGGCGGCGCTGGGGGCGCTGCTGTCCGGCCGGGTCCGTACCAGGGGCTGAGGTCAGCCGGCGGCGGCCGTGGCGGTGGGGGAGGGGGCCGGCGGCGCCGCCGGGGTGCCGAGGAAGCTCTCCCAGCCGCCGGCCGGGGACTGGCCCGGGCCGAGGCCCTGCAGCTTGCGCAGCACGGCCGGATCCTGGGCGTCCAGCCAGTCCACCAGCTGGCGGAAGGAGACCAGCCGGACCTCCGGCTTGCCCGCGATCGACTTGAGCACGTCCTCGACGGCGTTCATGTAGATGCCGCCGTTCCACTCCTCGAAGTGGTTGCCGATGACGTACGGCGCCCGGTTGCTGTTGTAGGTGCGGTCGAAGCCCATCAGGTAGGAGTCCCGGGCCTGGGCCTGGAAGCCCGGGTAGAGCGCCGGATCGGCCTTGGTGTTGGGGCCGCACTGGTTGAACATGATGTTGTAGTCCATCGACAGCACCTGGAAGGTGTGCCCGGGGAAGGGGATGGACTGCAGCGGGAGGTCCCACAGTGCGCCGCCCTGGATCTTCTGCGGCCACACCTGGGTGCCGTTGCCGCTGCTGTCGTAGCGCCAGCCGCGCTTGACGGCGGTGGGCAGCAGGTTGCGCTGGCCCTCCAGGCACGGGGTGCGGCTGCCGATCAGCTCCTTGCGGTAGTCGAAGGGCAGGGCGGGCAGGTCGGTGAAGCCGGTGTTGGTGCGCCAGTTCGTCACGAAGTCCATCGCCTGCTGGATCTCGCTGTCCCACTCCTCCGGGGACCACTTGCCGACGCCGGTGGAGCCGCAGAAGTGGCCGTTGAAGTGGGTGCCGATCTCGTGGCCCTCCAGCCAGGCGGCGTGCACGTTCTCCAGGGTGTCGTGGATGTGCTGGTCGCTCAGGTAGCCGATCTCGGAGGCGCCGACCTTGTGCTGCGGGGGGCGGTACAGGTCCTTCTTGGACTCCGGCAGCAGGTAGAGGCCGCTGAGGAAGAAGGTCATCGAGGCGTTGTGCTCCTGGGCCAGCCGGCGGAAGCGGGCGAACAGGCCGTTGTCGAGCTCGCCGGCGCCGTCCCAGGAGAAGACCACGAACTGCGGGGGCCGCTGGCCGGGCTGGAGCTGCTCGGGGACGGGCTGGCGGGGCTGGGCGCCGGTGTCCGAGGTGGAGCCGTCGCCGATCAGCACGACCTGGGGCTTCTGCGGGACCGGGGCCGGGGTGGCGCTCTGCCCGCCGGGGGCCGGGGCGGGCAGGTCCGCGCCGGCCGCGTGCTCCCCGCCGCCGGCCCGGTCGGTGCCGCAGCCGGCCGCCAGGGTGGCGGCGGTGGCCGCTCCGGCGGCCAGCAGGGTTCGGCGGGAGAGCGCGTCCATGGTCACTCCGTTCGTGAGGCGTTCGGCGGGCGGCCGGCTCGGGTGCCGGGTGCGCGCGGCGTGCGGAAGTCCGGATCGACCGGAGGGGGATGGGGCCCGTGACCGGGTCAGCATGGCATGTGGTCCGGAACGGTCGGAGAGGCGCAGCGGACGGTCGGGATCGATCGCCCGATTGACGCAACCGAACCGGCGGGCCGGAACGTCGATGCTGTTCGAAGGGTGGTAGGGCCGCGCCGGTACGCGGGACGGGGGAGTCACGTTCCGTGGCTCCGCGGGCACTCGGCGCAGGACCAGGGCCGTCATCCCTGCCGATCGGCGGGTGCGGATACGACCGTCGTGGGGACGTGCCATAGGGTCCGATCCGATTGAATGAGTTCTCAGGAAACTCTCAGGAATGGGATCCGGGCCGGCAGAAGGGAGCACCCGTGGCCGTCCAGCAGAGCAGGAGCCCCTGGCCGGGCACCCTCGCGGCCGGTACGGCGCTGGTGCTCGGCGCCTGGCTGCTGCACGACGGCGGCTCGCTCGTGCTGCCGCCCGCGCCGAGCGGCCAGGCGCTGTCCGGCTTCGCCCCGGTCTCCGTCGTCCCCCCGCTCGGCCCGTCCGCCCCGACCAGGATCCGCATCCCGGCCGTCCGCCTGGACGCCCCGGTCACCGAGCTGGGCCTGGACCCCGACGGTCACCTCCAGGCCCCGCCCGCGGCCGACCGCAACCTCGCGGGCTGGTACCGCGGCGGCGCCAGCCCCGGCCAGCGCGGCACCGCCATCCTGGCGGGGCACGTCGACAACAAGTCCGGACCGGCCGTCTTCTACCATCTGGGAGCGCTCCGCCGGGGCGACCGGATCGAGATCGCCCGCGCCGACGGCGCCACCGCCGTCTACCAGCTGTACGCCATCGAAGTGCACGACCGAAAGGACTTCCCGGACGACCGGGTCTACCGCCAGGCCGCCGACGCACAGCTAAGGGTGATCACCTGCGGCGGCGCGTACAGCGAGGAACACGGCTACGAGGGCAACGTCGTCGCCTACGGATTCCTGGCCGACACCACACCACCGGGCAAAGCCGCATGACCACGCTCACTCTCGCCACCCGCTGGAACCCGATCGACTGGCCGCTCACCCACGGCCCGATCCCGTACGCCGTGCTCGCCGCCGGCTGGGCCGCGCTGGCCGTGCTCGCCGTCCGCCGCGGCCGGGACTGGTGGCGGTTCCGCCTGCCCGCCGCACTGGCCACCGCGGCTGCGCTCAGCCTGCTGCTCGACGTCCTGGTGGACGGCTGGTGGCACCCCTTCCCCGAGGGCACCCCCCGGTACGTCACCAGGTGGATAGCCGTCGCCCTGCTGGGCTTCTGCCTGGCGGGCTACCGGATGCGCCGGCTGCGCTGGCAGCGTCGGTCGCTCACGTTCGGCCTGAGCCTGCTGGTGCTCCTGATGGCGGCCTCCCAGGTCAACATCGGGTTCGGCCAGTTCCCGAACGGCCGGGTGATGCTCGCACCCTGGCTGACCAGGACCGATTCGCTGATCGCCGACAAGGTCGGCCAGACCGTGGCAGCCCCGCCGGACAAGGCGCTCGACGAGGTCTGGCACCCGCCGGCGAACCTGCCGGAGAAGGGCTCCGTCTCGGTGGTGCCGATCCCGGGCGCCAAGTCGGGCTTCAAGGCCCGCGACGCGTACGTCTACCTCCCGCCCGCCTACCAGGCCACCCCGCGGCCGCTGCTGCCGGTGGTCGTCATGATCAGCGGTCAGCCGGGGATCCCGGGGGACTGGGTGCTCTCCGGGCAGATCAACGAGGCGCTGGACGCGTTCGCGGCCGAGCACGGCGGTCTCGCGCCGATCGTGGTGATGCCCGACCAGCTCGGTTCCACCTGGGCCAACACGCTCTGCCTGGACTCGAAGATCGCCAAGGTGCAGACCTACCTGGCCGTGGACGTCCCGAACTGGATCCAGCAGAACCTGCAGACCGCCACCGGCCGCAAGGCCTGGGCGATCGGAGGCGCCTCGATGGGTGGCACCTGCGCGCTCCAGCTGGGAGTCAACGCGCCCGACGTGTACGGCACCGTCCTCGACATGTCAGGGCAGACGGAACCGACCCTGGGCACCCGGGACGAGACCGTCAAGGCCGCCTTCGGCGGTGACGAGAACGAATTCGACGCGGTCGATCCGCTCCATGTGATGGCCCGCAGGAAATTCCCGGACACCAGCGTCGCCCTGGTGGTCGGCGAGACCGACGAGGAGTTCCGGCCGCAGATGGAGAAGGTCTACCAGGCTGTGCAGGAGGCGGGGATGAAGGCCAGGTTCGAGCTCATGCCGGGCAGTCACGGCTGGGTCGTGTTCCGCCCCGGTATCGTCCGGCAGATCCCGTGGCTGGCCCAGCAGACCGGGCTGACCAGGTGATCGGGGCCGGGCTCGCGCCCGTCACCGAGCGCGCGCGGACACAGGACCGGAGCACCGGCCGCGGGCCCGACCGGGGCACCGACCTCGGCCCGGTCACCCGGACGCCGGAACCGGGCCCGCAGCGGTTCCGCCGGGCCGCCCGGGCGCTCCGCGACCGGCTGCGCTCGGCGCCGCTGACCCTGGCGCTGCTGGCCGGGCTCTGGGTGCTCGGCGCGGCCACCGGGAGCCTGTCCGGCGGGCCGTCGGCCCGGCTGCTCGCCCGCACCGGCGTCGGCCTGAGCACGCTCGGCGAGGGCCGCTGGTGGACGCCGGTCACCTCGCTGTTCTGGTGCTCGGGCATCGGCTCGTACGTCTTCGCCAGCCTGCTGCTGCTCCTGGTCGGCCCCGGCGCCGAGCGCCGGCTCGGCCGGCTGCGCACCCTCGCGGTGCTGGCCGGCGGGCAGGTGGCCGGCACCCTGCTGGGCACCGCGCTGGTGGCGGTCGGCTCCTCGGCCGGGGAGCAGTGGACCGCCTCGGTGGCCGACCAGACCGCGGTCGGGCCCGCCGTCGGGCTGTTCGCCCTGGCCGGGGTGCTCGGCTACCGGCTCACCGTGCTCTGGCGCCGTCGGCTGCACCTGCTGGTGCTGCTCGTCCCGCTGGTCATGACGCTGTACGTCGGCCACCTGCAGAGCGTCCAGCGGTGCGCCGCCGCGCTGTTCGGCCTCGGCCTGGGCGCGCTGCTCAGCCGCGGCCGCCCGTACCTGCGCAGCCACCGCTCCTCGCACACCGAGACCCGGGTGCTGGTCGCGCTCTGCCTGGTCGCCGCCGCCTGCGGGCCGCTGATCGCCTCGCTGTACGACAACGCCAGCGGGCCGTTCAACACCTTCTCCGAGCTGTACTTCTCGCACCGGCTCAGCCCGGACGAGGTGGCCGAGTTCTGTGCCGTCTCGGCGCACGACTGCGCCCGGGCGCACGCCGTCGAGCGGATATTCGACACCCCCGGCCGGCTGATGGCCGCGCTGTTCCCGGCGCTGCTGCTGGTGCTCGCCGAGGGGCTGCGCCGCGGCCTGCGGTTCGCCTGGCGGATCAGCGTCGCCACCGAGCTGCTCTGGGCGGTGCTGCTGGCCTGGCTGTACTTCGAGGCCGGGCCGGTCAGCGGGGACGTCGTGCAGTACTTCGTCGAGGCGATGCTGCTGCCGCTGCTGACCACCGCCCTGCTGCTGGCCACCCGGCAGCGGTTCCGGCTGCGGCTGGCCGGCCGGGCGGTGCGCCGGCTGGCCGTGGTGGTCGGCGGGGCCGCGCTGGTGGCCTCGGCGGCGTACGTGGGCCTGGGGCGGGTGGTAGCCGGGCAGTTCGAGCCGGGCGCGGGCCTGCGCGGGCTGGTGCACGGGCTGCCGGCCCAGTTCCTGCCGCCCGCGTACAACGACCTGCTGCCGGACTACCCGATAGCGGTCGGCCCGGTGGCGCTGTTCCTGGAGACGTACTGCGGGCTGGCGTTCTGGCTGGTCGCGCTGGTCGCGCTGCTGACGGCGTTCCGGCGGCCGGTGCTGCGCACCGACCCGGCCGCCGTCGCCCGGGCCCGGGCGCTGCTCGCCGAGCACGGCGGCGGGACGCTGTCCTTCATCACCACCTGGGACGGCAACCACTACTGGTTCGACGAGGGGGGCCGCGCGGCCGTCGCCTACCGGGTGGTCGGCACCGTCGCGCTGACCACCGGGGACCCGTTCGGCGCCCCGGAGGACCGGGCCCGGGCGGTGGCCGGCTTCGCCCGCTACTGCGACGCCCGGGGCTGGACGCCGTGCTTCTACAGCGTCTGCGCCGACACCCGGGCGGCCGCCGTCCAGCTGGGCTGGCGCTCGGTGCAGGTCGCCGAGGACACCGTGGTGCCGCTGCCCGAGCTGGCCTTCACCGGCCGCAAGTGGCAGGACATCCGCACCGCCCTGAACAAGGCCGGCAAGCAGGGCATCACCGCCGAGTGGTGGGCCTACCACGAGGCGCCGCTCGCGCTGCGCGAGCAGATCCGGGCGATCTCCGAGGAGTGGGTCTCCGAGAAGGGCCTGCCCGAGATGGGCTTCACCCTCGGCGGGCTGGAGGAGCTGGACGACCCGGACGTGCGGGTGCTGGTCGCGGTGGACCAGGACCGGGTGGTGCACGGGCTGACCAGTTGGATGCCGGTGTACGAGAACGGCGAGCCGGTCGGCTGGACGCTGGACTTCATGCGGCGGCGCTCGGACGGCTTCCGCGGCGTGAACGAGTTCCTGATCGCCTCGGCCGCGCTCGGCTTCAAGGGCGAGGGCGCCCGGTTCCTGTCCCTGTCGGGGGCGCCGTTGGCCCGCGCCCGGCAGGACGAGGAGCCCGCCGGACTGCAGCGGATGCTGGACTGGATGGGCAAGGTGCTGGAGCCGGTGTACGGCTTCCGCTCGCTGCTGGCGTTCAAGGCGAAGTTCCAGCCGGAGTACCGGCCGATGTACATGGCCTACCCCGACCCGGCCGCGCTGCCCGGCATCACCAGGGCGATCGGCAAGGCGTACCTGCCGCACCTCACGGCGGCGCAGGGCGTCCGGCTGATGCGCAAGCTGTCCGGCTGATCCGTCCGGGGCCCGGGCGGCGCTGACGGCCGGAAGCGCGGGGGCGCTCCCGGACGCCGTCCGCGTCGTCGGTGTCGGCAGTGCCGTGGGTGCCGTGGGTGCCGTCAGGGTCGTCGGCGTGGTCGGCGTGGTCGGCGTGGTCAGCCGAGCAGCTGGGCGAGCGCGCGGTCGGCGTCCAGGTGCAGGTGCTCCTCGCCCTCCGGGACGAGCAGCCGGCTGCGCCACAGGAAGCGCCGCAGGTCGGTGGTGTCGAACCGGAGCAGCGCGGTGCCCTCCGGGGCCCGCAGCTCGACCATGGTGCGCCGGCCGGGCGCGGGCCGGACGTGCACGTCGCCGGGCCCGGCCGGCAGCTCCAGGCCGGCGGAGAGCAGCTGGCGGGCGAACACCCAGACGATGTCCTCGGCGTCCTGGCCGTCCGCGACGTCGTCCAGCGAGAACTCGGCGGGGAAGGCCATCCGGACCGCGAACGGGTCCTCCGGCAGGTAGGACAGCACCACGCGCAGCCGGGCGGAGCGTTGCGGGGAGAGGATCAGGCGGGCCTGGACGGTCTCTTCGACGACGGAGCTCAAGGGTGGGTCCCTTCGTTCGGCGGCCGCCCGACGGCAGGTGGGGTTGGGGCGGCCTCACCCTGGTGAGAGTGCCGGGGGTGCTGGGGATTACCCGGTTTCACGGATGATCCGACGTGACCTGCATCACATCGATTTCCGGCCGTCCGGGCCCGGCGCGGAGCTCGGCCTGGAGGCCCGAACGGCCTCGGGCCGGTAGGCTGGGCGGGTTGTCCGATCGCCGCCCGACCGCGGGACGGGGCCGCAAAACCGCCTCTGACCTGCGATGATCCCCCTCGGAGACCGTGAGTACTGCCGCCGCCTCCTCGATGCCGCTGTTCTCCGACGTACCGGAGCCGCAGGAGCCCGTCCGGGCCGCCGGCCATGCCGCCCCAGCCGCCTCGCACCACCTCTCCCCGGCCTTCCCCGGCCGTGCCCCCTGGGGCACCGCGGGCAAGCTGCGGGCCTGGCAGCAGGGTGCGCTGGACAAGTACATCGAGACCCAGCCGCGCGACTTCCTCGCGGTCGCCACCCCGGGCGCGGGAAAGACCACCTTCGCCCTCACCCTGGCCTCGTACCTGCTGCACAACCACCTGGTGCAGCAGGTGACGGTCGTCGCACCGACCGAGCACCTGAAGAAGCAGTGGGCCGAGGCCGCCGCGCGGATAGGCATCCGGCTGGACCCGGCGTACTCCTCCGGTCCGCTGTCCCGGGACTACCACGGCATCGTGGTCACCTACGCGGGAGTCGGGGTCAACCCGATGCTGCACCGGAACCGGACCGAGGCCCGCAAGACCCTCGTGATCATGGACGAGATCCACCACGCCGGTGACTCCAAGTCCTGGGGCGAGGCCTGCTTCGAGGCCTTCGAGCCGGCCACCCGCCGGCTCGCGCTGACCGGGACGCCGTTCCGCTCGGACACCAACCCGATCCCGTTCGTCGCCTACGACGCGGGCAGCGACGGCATCCGCAAGTCCATCGCCGACTACACCTACGGCTACGGGCATGCGCTCGCCGACCACGTCGTCCGCCCGGTGATCTTCCTCAGCTACAGCGGCAACATGCGCTGGCGCACCAAGTCCGGCGACGAGCTGGAGGCCCGGCTCGGCGAGCCGATGACCAAGGACCTGATCGCCCAGGCCTGGCGCACCGCGCTCTCCCCGCAGGGCGAGTGGATCCCCTCCGTCCTCCAAGCCGCCGACCGGCGGCTGACCGAGGTCCGCAAGGCCATCCCGGACGCCGGCGGACTGGTGATCGCCACCGACCAGAACGTGGCCCGCGCCTACGCCAAGATGCTGCGCGAGATCAGCGGCGAGAAGGTCACCCTGGTGCTCTCCGACGAGGCCGAGGCCTCGAAGCGGATCTCCGACTTCTCGGAGGGCACCTCGCGCTGGATGGTCGCGGTCCGGATGGTGTCCGAGGGCGTCGACGTGCCCCGGCTGTCCGTCGGGGTGTACGCCACCTCGATCTCCACCCCGCTGTTCTTCGCCCAGGCCGTCGGCCGCTTCGTCCGCGCCCGCAAGCGCGGCGAGACCGCCTCGGTGTTCCTGCCGACCATCCCGATGCTGCTGAGCTTCGCCAACGAGATGGAACTCCAGCGCGACCACGTGCTGGACCGGCCGAAGAAGGAGGGCGACGGCCTCTTCGACGAGGAGGACCGGCTGCTCGCCGAGGCCGAGCGGGCCAACGACGGGCCGGACGGCGCCGGCGGCGAGGAGTTCTCCTACGAGGCGCTGGGCTCCGAGGCGGTCTTCGACCGGGTGCTGTACAACGCCATGGAGTTCGGCATGCAGGCCCACCCGGGAAGCGAGGAGGAGGAGGACTACCTCGGCATCCCGGGCCTGCTGGAGCCGGACCAGGTGCAGATGCTGCTGCAGAAGCGCCAGCACCGGCAGATCCAGCGCAGCAAGACCAAGCCCGCCGAGGAGGCCGACCTGCTGGAGCTGCCGGCCGAGCAGCGGCCGGTGGTCACCCACCAGGAGCTGCGCGAGCTGCGCAAGGAACTGAACGCGCTGGTCGCCGCCTGGCACCACCGCACCAACCAGCCGCACGGCACCGTCCACAACGAGCTGCGCCGCCAGTGCGGCGGCCCGCTGACCGCACAGGCCACCGCCAACCAGCTGAAGGCGCGGATCGCCAAGATCCGGGAGTGGGCGAAGTAACGGTCCGGCGGGCGGATCCGGGCCGGACCGGCCCGGACCCCGCCCCTCCGGGGTGTCCGGACTTCGGACCAGGGTCGAACCGACGCCCGAGCCCGGGCCGGTGGTTTGGTGGGTTTCGTCCGGAATTCCCGGCGGCGCCGCTGCCGATCACGACCGAATTTTGGACAACCACTTCCGCCGCGACATTTCCTTCACTACCTTTCCCCCACGCTCTTCCGCCGGGCAACCCCCGAGGGACGGGCTCCGCAGGACCGTGCGGTCGTCAGGGACGACACCGCGCGGCCCGAGCGCGGCCACCCCCACCTGCGCGCGACGCCGACCTTTGGGCCCGGCGCCGCCCGCCCCGCGAGCGCCGCGGAAAGGACCGCCCGTCGTGACTGCCGAGACCTCCCAGACGTTGGACCGCGGCGTCCGCGTCCTCAAACTCCTCGCCGACTCCGAGCGCGGGCTCACCGTCACCGAGCTGGCCGCCCGGCTGGCCGTCAACCGCACCGTGGTCTACCGGCTGCTCGCCACCCTGGAACAGCACGGCCTGGTCCGACGCGACATCGGCGGCCGGGCCAGGGTCGGCCTGGGCGTGCTGCGGCTCGCCCACCGGGTGCACCCGCTGCTGCGGGAGGCCGCGCTGCCCGCCCTGCGCAGCCTCGCCGAGGACCTCGGCGCCACCGCCCACCTGACCCTGGTGGACGGCAGCGAGGCGCTGGCCGTCGCCGTGGTCGAGCCCAGCTGGACCGACTTCCACGTCGCCTACCGCACCGGCCTGCGCCACCCGCTCACCGAGAGCGCGGCCGGCCGGGCGATCCTGGAGGCCCGCACCTTCCCCAGCCAGCGCCGGCCCGAGCAGGGGTTCGTCATCACCCGTGCGGAGGAGCAGTCCGGAGCCAGTGGAGCCGCCGCCGCGCTGCTCGGACTGAGCGGCATCGAAGGCAGCGTCGGCGTGGTGATGCTCAACGGGCTGGTGCCCGAGCGGGTCGGCCCGCGGGTGGTGGAGGCGGCCACCGAGGTGGCCGACGCCCTGAGGTAGGACCCGGGCGTCGCGCGCGGGCGAATCACGGCGTCCGGTGTGTTTGGATTCCCCTTGTGTCCGACACCAAGCTGCCCAAGGCCCTCTCGTCCCCGCGGACCCGCTCGCTCGCGCTCTGCGGGGTGCTGGTCGCCGCACTGTTCGGCGTGGCGGCCTTCGTCCCGCTGCCGTACACGATCACCTGGCCGGGCCTGACCGCGGACACCCTCGGCAGCTACCAGGACCGGCCGGTGCTCACCATCACCGGGGCGCCGCTGCGCAGCACCGACGGCGAGCTGCGGATGGTCACCATCTCGGCCACCAATCCGGGGCAGAAGACCACCTTCGGGCGGGCGCTGAAGGCCTGGTTCGACCCCGACGAGGCCATCCGCCCGACCGAGACGGTGTACCCGCAGAGCAACCCGGCCAAGGCCGAGCAGGTGACGGCCCAGCAGATGGCCGAGTCGCAGGACAGCGCCACCGCGGCCGCGCTCGGCTACCTCCACCTCTCGCCGGACCAGGTGAAGGTCAAGGTCGACCTGGGCGACGTGGGCGGCCCGAGCGCCGGGCAGATGCTGGCGCTGGGCATCGTCGACAAGCTCGCCGGCGACGGCAAGGGCGGCGACCTCACCGGCGGGCTCAAGATCGCGGGGACGGGCACCATCGACGACAAGGGCACCGTCGGCCCGGTCGGCGGCGTCCCGCTGAAGACCCAGGCGGCGGCCCGGGACGGCGCGACGGTCTTCCTGCTCCCCAAGGACGAGTGCACGGACGCCAAGGTGAACACCCCCAAGACGCTGCGGCTGGTGCCGGTGGGCACGCTCGCCGAGTCGGTCGCGGCGCTGGAGGCGCTGAGGAGCGGCGGCAGCGTCCCCAGCTGCTGACCCTCCCGCCCGCAGCGGGCCGGCCGCCCGGGCTCGGGGCCCGAAGGCCACCGGGGCGAAGTCGTCGCCCGGCCCGGTCCGCAGCCGGGCCGCGATGCCGGCCAGCCGGTGGGCCCGGGCCGTCGGCAGCGAGTGGGCGTGGGCCGGTCCGCCACCGGTGCCGGTCGATCAGCGGCGCGCCGGGGGCCTCGGCAGCGCCGGCCGGCTCCACCTCGCCATGGCGGTACCAGGTGAAGCGGACGGCGGCGGAGAGCTCCTCGGCGAGGGTGCCCGGCAGGGTCTCCAACCGGGCCCGGCCCGGCGCCGGACCGTCCTACTCGGCGGCAGCCTGGTCCACCAGCGGCAGGATCCGGTAGGGCACCGGGTTCTCCAGCACGATCGCGGTGGAGGAGCGGACGATCCCGTCGAAGCCCACCACCCGGTCGATCACCCGCTGGAGGTCCGCGTTGGAACGGGCCACGATCCGCACCAGCATGTCCCCGATCCCGGTGATCGTGTGCAGCTCCAGCACCTCCGGCACCCGCGCCAGGTGTGCCCGCACGTCCGCGCCCTGGCCCTGGGAGATCTCCAGGGTGGCGAAGGCCGTCACCGGGTAGCCGATCGCGGCCGGGTCCACCTCCGGGCCGAAGCCGCTGATCACCCCCTTGGCCTGCAGCCGGTCCAGCCGGGCCTGCACGGTGCCCCGGGCGACCTGCAGCCGGCGCGAGCACTCCAGCACGCCGATCCGGGACTCCTCCGCCAGCAGGCGGATCAGCCGGCCGTCCAGGGCGTCGATGGCGTCGTTCCCGCCGCCGGCCGGGGCCGGGGAAGCGCCGTGGGGGGCGTCCTGAGGGGCGTCCTGGGGAGCGGGCGAGCCGGGGGAGCCGGGAGAGCTGGGGGAGTGGGCGGGGGGCATCGCGGGGCCGTCCTCCGGTGGGCATTCTGTACAGCGGCGCCGCCGATTCTCCCGCCCCGGGGCTCACCTTGACCAGGAGGAAACGGAACAGTTGCGCGTCGGTCGGCTCGGCGCCACCCTCCAGCCACGATCCCGTGCCCTGGGCCCCACCCCGGGCGCCCGGTGGTCCGTACGCCTACCGTCCGCACACCCAGAGGGGGCCGTCATGACCGACACCGCCGCCGAATCCGTCCTGCTCACCGCGGGCCCGGCCGGGGGAGCGGAGGACGCGGGACCGCTGCCGATGGGCCGGGCCGACGCGCTGGTCTTCGCGGTCGGCGACGCGGAGCGGGCGGCCCGCCGCTACCGCGCGGCGCTCGGGCTGCGCTGCACCGCGCACGCCGGGCCGGAGACGGGCGATCCGGACGTGGTCTCGTACGTGCTCAGCGGGCCCGGGACACGGATCGTGCTGACCTCGCCGGTGCCGGGCGGCGGCCCGCGCGGGCGGGAGCTGGCGGCGCACCTGGCCCGGCACGGGGACGGGGTGCTGGACCTCGCGGTGAGCGTGCCGGAGGTGCACTACGCGTACGACTACGCCGTCGACCGGGGCGCGCTGTCGCTGGCCGAGCCGTACGAGGTGCGGGACCGGTTCGGCTCGGTGGTGCTGGCCACCATCGCGGTGCCCGGCGGCACCCGGCACACCCTGGTCGACCGGGCCGGGTACGCGGGGCCGTACCTGCCGGGGTTCGAGCCCTTCGCGGGCTGGTGACGGGCTCGGGGCCGGTTCAGCGGACCGCCGTCTCCACGACCGGCGGGTGGCCGTTCCAGTAGACGAACACCGAGTTGGCCTGGTTGTCCTTGGTGAAGTCCACCCGCATCCAGCGGTCGCCGTTCCACACCTGCATCTGCCAGCCCGGGTCCGGGGTGGCGGAGACCAGCGAGGCGCTGTCGGCCCGGATGTCGAGGGCGACCCGGCCGCCGGGGATCGGGTAGCTCTTCACCGTGGACGTGGTGCCGGCGGTGGGTGCGGGCCGCTTGGCCGGCGGGGCCGCCGTGGTGCCGGCCGGGGCGTGCGCGGCGGTGGCGGCGGCGCTCGTGGTCGGGCCGGGTACGGCCGGCGGGCTCGGGGGGTCGGCCGTCGGCGCCAGGCCGGGGGTGGCGGTCGCGCCGTACGGGGTGCTCCCGGCCTTCGGGGAGGGCAGCGGCAGCGCGTTGGGCTGCTCGAACGCGGCCCCGGTGAGCACCGCGTGCACGCCGAGCCAGGACAGCGCCACCGCCGCCCCGGTGGCCGCCGCCCAGGCGCAGAGCTGTACCAGTCCGTTCCGCATCGTCCGCACATCCTGCCGTACTTCCCGGTCGGCGGTGACCGGCACCCCTGGTGTTCGGCAGGGCAGTTGCACGCTGTCCGGACCCCGCCCGGACCCACCCCCGAGGTACAGACCACTGCCCACCGATGGCGTACCGTGCAGGGCCATGGCAACAGTGCTCGTGGTCGAGGACGACCCCTTCGTACGGTCCGCGCTCATCCGCCACCTGACCGACACCGGTCACGCGGTCCGCAGTGTGGGCACGGCCCTGGAGGCGCTGCGGGAGGTCGCCCAGGTCGGCTGCGACCTGGTGATCCTGGACCTGGGCCTGCCCGATCTGGACGGCAGCGAGGCGCTCAAGATGATCCGGGGCCTGACCGACGTCCCGGTGATCATCTCCACCGCGCGGGACGACGAGGCCGAGATCGTCCGGCTGCTGAACGACGGTGCCGACGACTATCTGGTGAAACCTTTCTCCGGAGAACACCTGAGCGCCCGGATGGCCGCCGTGCTGCGCCGGCTCGGCAGCGGCGCCGCCCCCGTCGCCCAGGTGCTGCGGGTCGGCGGCCTCGCCATCGACCTCCAGCGGCGCGAGGCCGTCCTGGACGGGCGGCTGCTCGACCTGACCCGCCGTGAGTTCGACCTGCTGGCCTTCCTGGCGGCCCGGCCCGGCGTGGTGGTGCCGCGCAAGGAGATCCTCGCCGAGGTCTGGCAGCAGACCTACGGCGGCGACCAGACCATCGACGTCCACCTCTCCTGGCTGCGCCGCAAACTCGGCGAGACCGCCTCCAACCCCCACTACCTGCACACCGTCCGGGGCGTCGGGGTCCGGCTGGAGGCCGTCGCGGGCCCCGCGGAGCACCGGACATGAAGCGGTTCGCGCACTCGCTGCGCTGGGCCATGATCAAGGCCGCGGTGGCCGGGACCACGATGGTCGCACTGGCCTTCCTCATCCCGCTCGGCCTGATGGTCCAACAGACCGCCCGGGACCGGGCGTTCACCGCCGCCGAGCGGCAGGCCGCGGCACTCGGGCCGGCGCTGGCGATCACCACCGACCAGGACGCCGTCAACCGGGCGCTGGCCAGCACCGACGCCGGGGCGCAGGGGCGGATGGCGGTGCACCTGCCGGTGGCGGTGGGGCCGGTGGGGGCGGTGGGGGCGGCGGTCGGCGGAGCGGCGGTCGGGGGCGGGGGAGCGGCGGTCGCGGGAGCGGCCCCCGACGGCCCGACCCTCGGGGAGGCGCGCGCCACCGCGGCCGACGTGGCCACGGCCGGCGGCCAGGGCCGGGCCTTCACCGTGGCGGTGCCCGGCGGCTACGCGCTGCTCCAGCCGGTCGCGGTGGACACCGGGCGGACCGCCGTGGTCGAGGTGTTCGTCGCCGAGAGCGACCTCACCCGGGGCGTCTCCACCGCCTGGCTGGTGCTCTCCGCGGTCGCCCTCGGCCTGGTCGCCATCTCGGTGCTGGTCGCCGACCGGATGGGCGGCCGGATCGTCGCCTCCGCCCGCCGGCTCGCCTCGGCCGCCCGCTCGCTCGGCGCCGGGAACCTCGCGGTGCGCGTCCCGGTGGAGGGCAAGCAGGTCGACGGCAGCCCCGAGGAACTGCGCGAAGCCGGCCACGCGTTCAACACCATGGCCGACCGGGTCGTCCAACTCCTCGCCGCGGAGCGCGAGTTGGCCGCAGACCTGTCGCACCGGCTGCGCACCCCGCTGACCGTGCTGCGCCTCAACGCCGCCTCCCTCGGCGACGGCGACGCGGCCGACGCCACCCGGCACGCGGTGGCCCAACTCGAGCGCGAGGTCGACCAGATCATCCGCTCCGCCCGCCGCGCCCCCTCGGACGCGCCCACCGTCACGGTCGGCTGCGACGCCGCCGAGGTGATCCGCGAACGGGTCGGCTTCTGGTCCGCGCTGGCCGAGGACGAGGGCCGCCGCTGGCAACTGGCCGGCGCCGAGTGCGCCGCACCGGTGCCCGTCCAGCGCGGGGACCTCGCCGCCGCCGTCGACACGCTGCTCGGCAACGTCTTCCGGCACACCGCCGTCGGCACCGCCTTCTCGGTGGACGTCCTGGCCACCGACAGCTCGGTGATCGTGCTGGTCGGCGACGCCGGACCGGGCTACAGCGACCCGACCGCCGCGCTCAGACGCGGCGAGGGCCACGGCGGGGAGGGCTCCACCGGCCTCGGGCTGGACATCGTCCGCAAGCTCGCCGAGTCCACCGGCGGGGACCTCGCGCTCGGCCGCTCCGCCGTGCTCGGCGGCGCGGAGACCCGGCTGCGGCTGCGCACCCGCCCGGAGGAGGCCCCGCCCGCCCGCGCGGGTCGGCGGCGGTCGCGGGGCGCGCTGTTTCCGAGGTGACGGCGGGTCGGTGGCGGTCGGGGGCGCGCTGTTCGCGAGGTGACGGCGGGTCGGTGGCGGTCGGGGGGCGCTGTTCCCGAGGTGACGGCGGGTCGGCGGCGGCGCCGCGTGCGCGGAGGGCTCTTCCTTAACGGCGGCCTAAGGGAGCTTCACCCCTCGCTCAGCCCGCCCGTCCGGCCCCCCGGGCGCCGCTAGCGTCGGTCGCGCCGGTCACCCGACCGAGCCGGGCCGGCCGCCCGGGACGTCCGTACCCACGCGTACGCAGCCCGTCCGACGGCGGCCGACTGACGGCACCCGCCACGGTGCCGACCGCAGGCACCCGCGGAGGTAACGCGCCATGACCACCCAGCCCACCCGCCGTTCCGGCCACCGCCGCCGCAGCCGCAAGGGGACGATCATCGGGGCCTCGGCGGTCGCCGCCGTCCTGGTCGCGGGCGGGGTCGTGGTGCTCGCCTCCTCGGCCAGCGCCGCCTCGCTCGGCGCCGTCTACAGCCGCACCAGCAGCTGGGACTCCGGCTACACCGGCCAGTACCTGGTCAGCAACCCGGCCGCCGACCCGATCGACGACTGGACGCTCAGCTTCGACCTCCCGGCCGGCGCGAAGATCGACTCGCTCTGGAACGCCACCTTCACCGCCGACGGGCAGCACGTCACCGTCAAGCCGGAGACCTGGAACAAACGGCTGGAGCCGGGCCGGAGCGTGGTCGTCGGCTTCGTCGCCCAGGGCGCGGGCGCGGCGCAGGCCGAACCGGGCAACTGCCTGATCGACAACACCTCCTGCAAGGCCGGCGAGGGCCCCGCGCCCACCCCCTCCGGGCGGCCGACCGGTACCCCCACGGCGGCTCCGACCAACACCGCCTCGCCGACCGCGACCGCGACCGCCACGTCCACCGCGACCGCGGCGCCCGGCCCGACCGCCACCGCGAAGCCGACCACCCCGGCGCCGACCCCCACCCCGACCGTCACCCCCACGGCGACCGGTGTGCCCGTACCGCCGGTCGGCGCCGGGGCCGGCTTCGCCCCGTACGTGGACACCTCGCTCTACCCGCCGTACGACCTGGTCGCCACCGCCAAGGCCACCGGCGTGAAGAACTTCACCCTCGCCTTCGTGGTCTCCGGCGGCGGCTGCGTGCCCAAGTGGGGCGGGGTCAGCGACCTCTCCGCCGACGCGGTGGCCGCCCGGATCGGCGAGCTGCGGGCGATCGGCGGCGACGTCCGGGTCTCCTTCGGCGGCGCCAACGGCAGCGAGCTGGCCCTCGCCTGCGGCTCCACCGCCGAGCTGGCCGCCGCGTACCAGAAGGTCATCGACGCGTACGGCGTGACCAGGCTCGACTTCGACGTGGAGGGCGCCGCGACGGCCAACACCGCCGCCAACACCCGGCGGGCCCAGGCCATCGCCCAGCTGCAGCGCACCGCCGCCGCCAAGGGCAAGCCCCTCGATGTCTCCTTCACCCTGCCCGCACTGCCCTCCGGCCTGACCCAGGACGGCGTCGACCTGGTCACCGGCGCCAAGGCCGACGGGGTCGCGATCGGCGCCGTCAACATCATGGCCATGGACTTCGGCGACGGCGTCGCCCCCGACCCGCAGGGCCGGATGGGCACGTACGCGATCGCCGCGGCCACCGCCACCCAGGCCCAGGTCAAGAGCGTCCTGGGGCTGGACGACGCGGCCGCCTGGCGCAAGGTCGCGGTCACCCCGATGATCGGCGTCAACGACGTCGCCAGCGAGGTCTTCACGGTGGCCGACGCCAAGCAGCTCGCCGACTTCGCGGCGGGCAGGCACCTCGCCTGGCTGGCCATGTGGTCCGGCACCCGGGACAAGGCATGCGAGGGCGGGGCCAAGGGCTCCGCGGACGCCGGCTGCAGCAGCATCGTCCAGCAGCCGCTGGACTTCACCCGGGCTCTCGGCGGCTACACCGGCTGAGGCCGCTCCGGTTCCGCCGGCCTGCCCCGGTGGCCTGCTCCGATGGTCAGGGCCCGGGGTGAACTCCAAGCCTCCCTGACCGCCCCGACCGCCCCGACCGCCCGTGCTCAGCCCGCAGCCGAGCACGGTCGGTCGGGGCACCTTCGTCACCGTGCGTAGTCGATCCTGCCCAGGCCAGGGCGGGCCGCATCCGGTATCGTCGCTGGTTGGCCGAGCGGTGGACGGAGTGGACAGTGACAGCGGTGCAAGACGAGCGCAGCCCGGTGGGGACCGTACCCGCCGCGCCTTCGCCCGCCCCCCTGTCGGACCGGCTGCGGATCGCGCTCGGTGCTCCGGTGCGCGCACTGCGTGAGGCCCCCCGTCGGCCGATGCTGGTCGCCTCGTCCGTGGCACTGCTGTCACTGCTCGTGTACGCAGTGGTCCGCCACTTCGTCCACACCTCGATGGTCGACATGATCGTCTACCGGGCGGAGGGCGCCGCCGTCGCCAACGGCACCGACCTGTACGCGCTGCGCGTCACCGAGTGGAACCTGCCCGCGACCTACCCGCCCTTCGCGGCGATGCTGTTCGTGCCGACCACCTGGTTCCCGATCCCCGTCCTCCGGGTGGCGATCACTCTCGGCAACCTCGGACTGCTCGCCCTGCTGGCCCACCTGTCCTTCAAGCTGGTCGGCTGGCCGCGCCGCGAGCTGCGGCCGATCGGCGTGGTGCTGATCACCGGCCTCGGCGTCTGGCTCGAACCCGTCTTCACCACGCTCCGGTACGGCCAGATCAACCTCGCGCTCGGCTGCCTGATCCTCTGGGACCTCACCCGGTCGGACGGCCACCGCGGCAAGGGCATCGCCATCGGCATCGCCGCCGGCATGAAGCTCACCCCCGGCCTGTTCGCCGTCTACCTGCTGATCACCGGCAGGGTCCGGGCCGCCTTCGTGGCCGGCTTCACCTTCCTCGCCACCTTCCTGATCGGCACGCTCTTCCTGCCCGACGCCACCTGGGGCTTCTGGACCAAGTACCTCTACGACTCCTCCCGGGTCGGCAAGACCGAGATCGTCGACAACCAGTCGCTCCGCGGCGCCTTCGCCCGCCTGCTGCACAGCGCCGACCCCGGCACCCTCGCCACCCTCGGGGCCGGGCTGGCCGCACTGGTCGGCCTCGCCATCGCCGCCTGGGCTGCCCGCAGCGGCCGCTGGCTGCCCCGGGCCGAGGCCTGGGGCGTCTGCGTCACGGCCGTCACGGCCGTGCTGATCTCGCCGATCAGCTGGACCCACCACTGGATCTGGTGCGTACCGGTGCTCGTGCTGCTCGCCACCGAGGCCTCCGTCGAGCACGCCCGCCCAGCGGGCGTCCGCCGGCTGCGCTGGCGGGCCGCCTTCTGGGCCACCCTGCTGGCCTTCCTGTCCTTCGCGATGTGGGCGGCGAAGCCGGTCGGCGCGGCGGTGCTCCACATGTCAGCACTGCGCCAGCTGCCGACCTCGATCTATCCGTGGGTCGGACTCTGCTTCCTGCTCGCCGCCGCCATCCGGATAAGGGCCCGGCGGCGCTCCGCCGGCGCCCCGCTCGTCCGGCTGCCCGGACAGCGCGGCGGCGGCGGCCCCGACGCCGCCCGCGGTCGTCAGCAGGCCCCCGCGGCCCGCTGAGCCGGCGGGGGCGCCGTCGCTCCCGCTCCCCGGGGGCACCTGGCCCCGGGCGCGCTCGCGCTCCCGCGCGGGCCCGTCCTCGGGTGGGTGCCCGTGTTCCCGTCCGTCTTCGTGCCGCTGGTCGGCCCGGTACTGGTGGACGGTCCAGTGCACGCTGCGGCGCACGACCCGCACGCCTACGCGAGCAGCTCGGCGAGCGAGCCGTCCATGTCCAGGGCGGCCAGCTCGCTGCCCGGCGGGACCAGCCGGTGCGCCCGCTCCAGCCAGGCCGCGACCACCGGCAGCGGCGCCTCCAGCAGCGCGTCCCCGGCGGGCGAGCTCAGCGCCATGCACAGCACGCTGCGCCGGCCCGAGCGGGTCGGCCAGATCCGCACGTCGCCCTGGCCGCACGGGCGGAAGGTGCCCTCGACCAGCAGCTCGCGGGCGAACACCCAGGTCACCGGGGAGCCGGTGTCCAGGTGGAAGGTGATGTACACGGCGTACGGGTCGTGGCTGCCGTAGGTCAGCCGGGCCGGGACGGGGACGCTGTGCTCGGGCGAGAGCACCAGGTTGAGCTCCAGCTCGTGCTCCACGACGGTGACGGGGCGGTCCATGATCGTCTTCCTCTCTGCCTTCGGTTCGTGCCCGGTTCCGAGCCCGATGACCTTTGAGAGGGCGGTCCACGCCGGTTCTTACACACGTTTCCGGGATTTCTCCCGGAAGTTTCGTGCGGGGTGGTGAACGGCCGGGGCCACGGCGCGTGACCGCCCGCCGCGCGCCCCGTTCCTTACCCCGGGCGGCCCTCCGTTGTCCGGGGAATCGCCAACTTTCCGTCGGCACTCCGGCGAGGCACTACCCTTTGTGACTGTCCGACGACTGTCCGCCTTCGGTGGTGCCCCCACGTGCGCGCCGAGTGCCCCCGGGGCGTGCGCGGGCGTGCCGTAGCGGCTCGCCGTGAGTCCGACGTTCGATCCGATCCAGCTCGCTTCGACCCGTTCCAACCCTTTCGACCTGTTGGGGCCCGCCCCCCGCCGGCCCTCGTCAGGACCTGACAGGAGAAGACCCCCATGACGGACCGCCCCTTCGCCGTCGACGGCGACCCGGCCGTCGCACCCGGGCCCGGCTACTACCCCGACCCGTCCATCCCCGGCTTCGTCCGGTACTGGGGCGGCTCGGCCTGGGTCCCCGGTACCAGTCGGCCCGCGCCCGCCGAGGGCGAGCTGCTGCAGCCGCCCCGGTTCGTCACCCGGCGGTCCGCCCCCGACGTGGCGGCGGCGCGGACGGTGCCCCCGCCGGTGGTGCCGGTGCCGCCCGCGCGTTCGGAGTCGCCGGTGCCGGTGCCGGTGTCAGCGCCGGTGCCGGTGGCCGCATTCGAGGCGCGGGAGGCGCGGGCGGCGACGGGCTCGGGGGACACCGGGCCGGTCTACCTCGACCAGACCACGGGCGGGGCGTCCTTCGTGGTCGGGCCGAGGGTGGCGGAGGTGATCGGCGGGCCGGTCTTCCGGGCCGTCGAGCCGGTGGGGGAGGAAGTGCCCGGGGCGCCGGGGGCCGCCGAAGCGTCCGGGTGGCAGGTCGATCCGCAGGCGCAGCGGGGACTGACCGAGACGGGTGGGGCACCGCACTGGGTGTCCTGGGGGGTGCTTCCGGGGGCGCTCGAGGACGACGAGGGGCGCGCGGAGGGCGGGCGTGCTGCGATTGCCGTGGAGGTCGCGGCGGAGGCCGTCGCGGAGGCCGCTGTGGCCGTCACACCCGCCGTGGCGGTGGCGGTCCGTGCGGCGCCCGCGCCGGTCCCGGTCGCCGTCGCCGTGGCGCCGGTCGAAGCGGCGGCCGAACCGGACGCCGAGACCGCGCCCGCCCCGGCCCGTACGGTGACCTCGCCGGCGACCTTGCCGGCGCCGGCCACGACCCCCGTCCCCGCGCTGCCCGTGGCGCGGCCGGCCCGGGAGGCCCCCGCCCGCCGACGGGCCACGGCCCCGGTGCCCGCCGGGCTGGGGCGGCGGCTGGCGGCCCGGGCGGTGGACACCGGGGTGCTGCTGGTGGTCGCCGTCGCGGCCGGGATCCCGCTCGGCGGCTCGGTCTCCGACCACCTCCAGCAGAAGGTGGACCAGGCCAGGATGGCCAGTTCCCTCACCCGCCGTCAGGTGCAGGTCTGGCTGGTGGACGACGTGGTGCTGGGCAAGCTCGCCGCCCTGATCGGCATCCTGGTGTTCGTCAGCCTGGTCTACGAGGTGCTGCCGATCGCCCGGACCGGCCAGACCTTCGGCAAGCGGCTGGCCCGGATCCGGGTGGTGGACGCCGCCGGTGCCCGGAGCCGGCTGAGCCTCGGCCGCTCGCTGCTGAGGTGGGCCGTCCGGCAGCTCGGCACGGTGCTGCTGCTCGGCCTGGTCTGGCCGGTGTTCGACCGTCCGGCGCGGCGCGGTTGGCAGGACCGGGCCGCCCGTACCCGGGTGGTCCGCAGCTGAGACGGCCGTCGACCGAAGCCCAAAACAGATAAAATGTCCCAAACCTTGAGAATGTGCGATGTTCTACTCGAGGGATGAGCACCCACGACCCCTCAGGCCCCCAGCCGGAGGGGGGCGGTCAGCCCTCCTCCGACAAGCAGCCCCCGGCCCCGGGTGGCGGCACGCCGGAAGGCGAACCGCCGGGCCCCACCCCGTCCGGCACCCCCACCGAAGGCCCCGGCGCCTACCAGGGAAGCTACGGCGGGCCGACCCCCGGTCAGAACCCCTACGGCCAGCCGCACGACCAGCCCCCGCCCGGCTACGGCACCGGCCCCGGCCCCGGCACGTACGGCACCCCCGGCGGCGGCCCCGTCCCCGGCATGCCGCCGATCGGCACCTGGCCCAAGCGGATCACCGCCCGCCTCCTCGACTACGTCCTCGTGCAGGTCGTCGGCGTCATCATCGTCAGCCCCTTCGTCGACCTCAGCACGCGCCAGGGCACCACCGAAGCCTTCTGGCTCGGCTGCGCCATCTACCTCGTCTACGAGGCCCTGATGCTCAGCCGGGACGGCCAGACCCTCGGCAAGAAGGCGATGAAGATCCGCGTCGCCATGCTCATCGACGGCAACTCGCCCACCCAGGCCGCGGCCTGGACCAGGGCCGCCGTCTTCATCCTCCCCGCCGTCCTGTGCTGCGCCGCCCTGTGGTGGGTCGTCGACGGCCTGTTCGGCGTCTTCGACAAGCCCTACCAGCAGTGCATGCACGACAAGGCGGCGAAGACCGTGGTCGTCACCACCGAGATCTGAACCCGGCGGCGGGACGGCGCCCGGCGGCGGATCAGCGCTGCCGGGCGTACTCGCGCCCGGCGCCGGCCGGGGAGGCCCCGGACCGGTCGGCGGGCCCGGCCGAGCGGGCCGAGACGGACGCCGAGAGCACCGTCACCACGGTGCCGAGCGCCAGCGCGAACCCCACCAGCACCGCGACCTCCAGGACGCCGGCGGCGCCGGAAACGGCCAGCAGTGCCACCGTGGTGGCGACGACGGTGAACGAGCCGAGGCAGAACTGGGCAGCGGACGGACGCGGCATGGCGGGGGTCCTTCGCACGTCGGGGGAAACGGGCGGGAATGGTGTGCCGATTGCCAGAAGTCCTACCCGGCAAGGGAGTTCGGTAAGGCAAGGCTATCCCGCGAGTCCGGGGGCACAGGGGGCGCACGGACTCACCCCGGGGTCGTCCGCACCCCTCGGTACGGTGGAGCCCGACCGACACCAAGCAGACCGGGGGAAACCGACCGTGCCCATCCCCGCCGACTGGCCCACCACCGAGGCCCAGGCGCTCGCCGAACAGGAACGGCTGCGGCCACTCGTCCGCGCCCACGACGACGACACCCCGTACCGGCTGATCGCCGGCGTCGACGTCGCCTACGACGACGACCACGACCTCGTCGTCGCCGCCGCCGTCCTGCTCGACCGGGACACCCTGGACGTCGTCGAAGAGGCCACCGCCGTCGGCCGGATCGCCTTCCCCTACGTCCCCGGCCTCCTCGCCTTCCGCGAACTCCCCGCCGTCCTCGACGCGCTGGCCGCCCTCACCCGCACCCCCGACACCGTCGTCTGCGACGGCTACGGCCTCGCCCACCCGCGCCGCCTCGGCCTCGCCAGCCACCTCGGCGTCCTCACCGGACTGCGCACCCTCGGCGTCGCCAAGACCCCCTTCACCTTCGACCACCACGACCCCGCCTCGGAACGCGGCTCCTGGACCCCGCTCACCGACCCCGCCACCGGCGAGGAGGTCGGCCGCGCCGTACGCACCCGACCCGGCGTCAAACCCGTCTACGTCTCCGCCGGCCACCGCATCGGCCTCGACACCGCCGTCCGCACCACCCTCGACCTCGCCCAGCGCTACCGGCTGCCCGAAACCACCCGGCACGCCGACTCCCTGTGCCGCCGCGCCCTCGCCACGGCCCTGAACACCGGGACGCCTGCGAACTGACCCTGCGCCGGGCGGAATCCGGACCCGATGTGTTAGACATGAGACGACCGGGGCCCGGCCCCGACCGCCAGGAACGGACGCACGGGGGGCGCCGCAATGGGATCAGGGACCGGATCGACCGGGGGAGCCAACCAGGGTTACCGGGTCGAGGTCGAGCAACTGCGCACCTTCGCCGGCCAAGTACGCATCCTGCTCAAGGAGTTCGAGAAGGACGCGAACGGCAGCGCCACCCACGGACGCAGCGGCCTCGGCAAGACCGCCTTCGGCACCTTCGCCGAGGCCACCGAGATCCACGGCCGCTACAGCACCATGCGGGACGCCCTGCGCGACGTGCTCAACCAGCTCCAGCAGGCGATCGACGAGGCCCAGAAGAAGGCCGAACTCACCGCGACCAACTACGAGGAGCACGAACAGCACGTGAGCAGGAAGCTCACGCTGTCCGGCGACGGCTGGTCCGTCGCCCAGCCCTCCGCCACCAGCGAAGTCGCCTACCAGGCGAACCAGGTCCCGGCCAAGCGCGGCAACGCCACCATCTGACCCACCACCCGACCGGAGGTGAACCACCCGTGGTCTACACCGACTTCACCAAGTACAGCCACGCCGATCTCCGCACGATGGCGCAGGCCCTCGACCCCGGCGCGGTGATGGCCGCCGGCGACCCGTGGCGCAAGGCCGCCACCACCCTCAAGGAGATCCGCAAGACCCTCACCAACGCCAGCACCGAGGCCGCCACCTCCTGGGACGGCACCAGCAGCGACTCCTTCCACACCGCGATGCTCACCCTCGCCGGCAACATCAACGAAGCCGCCGCCTACGCCAACGACGCGGCCAACACGCTGCACAACATGTCCGAGGCGATGGCCAAGGCCAAGCGCGACATGCCCGAGGAACCCGGCAACTGGGACCAGATCAAGGACAAGGTCGGCGACTTCTTCAGTACCGAGGACGACCACATCCAGATCACCGACCGGAAGAAGGCCGAGGCGGCCGAGGTCATGCAGACCCTCGCGATGCACTACCGCATCGCGACGCCGGCGCTGAAGGCTCCGTCGGCGCCGGGTACTCCGCCTAAGGGAACGCCGGGGACGTACAGCGACGACACCCGTGATGTCGGATCGCAGAACGACCCAAGTGGGGCGGCGGCTATGGCAGCCGCTGTGATTTCGGGATCCTCATTCGGAGCGGGGGGAGCGCCGGCTAGGCCTGCGTCCGTCGCCGCGTCGCGGCGGTCTGCGTCCTCCACGCCATCAGTGGCCGGCTCTTCGTCTAGGAACGCAGCCGTCCCGACGGACTCTGGGATCAAGGGTGGGACGGCGCAAGCCCCGCCAAAGCCGCCAACGATGACCAGCGGTGGTCGCGATGCGGGTATCTCGGGCGCTCCGGCGCCTCGTCCCGGGGGAAGTGTGCCTAGCCCCGTAACCTCCGGGACCCAGATGTCCGGCCTGAGCGGTACCCCGCTCACGGGCCCTACGAGCGGACCGATCACCGGCGTCGGTGGGCAGACAATTGCCAACCCCGCGGGGCCGACTGCGCAGAGCACCCCGATCAGGCCCGACTTCGGCCAGAGCACGACCGGCTTCGGAGGCAAGGACTTTTCCGTCGGTGCGACGCCGGTGGAGGGTTCGCGCCCGCGTGGGGGCCGAGCTGTCAGCACTGGTGGTGGCGGTGAGGCCTATTCCGGCATCGGCACCGGTGGTCGTGGGGTGTCTGGAGCCGAAAAGGTGGGAGGCTCTCTGGCCCGACCTGGTGGCGCTGTCCGCGACACGGTGCCACCTGGCGCTGGAGCGCGGGGCAGCCAGGCCTTCACCGAAGGCGGATCCGGACTGGGGACTCGGAACCGGCTGAGCGTCGAACCGGCTGGTGCCCGTGGCATCGGGGGTATGGCTCCTGGCATCCCTCTGAGCGAGGCACAGCACCGCAGGAAGGATCGGGGAAAGGGCGGAAAACGGCCGGACTACCTCGTAGAGGACGAGGAGACCTGGGCGTCGGACAAGCCCGCCAATCCGAACGTGGTGGAATGAGGCCGGTCCGTAGACGGACGGGTGATCTGATCGCATCCCGCAGGCCGGTTAACTGCGGGATGCCTCGTGAGTGGGGTGACCGGGTTTGACGAGCCGCCTGTTGGCGCGCAGTACGGCGGTCCTCGCCGCTGGGGCAATGGTCTGGGCCGTTGCCGCACCGGGGGCGTCAGCTGATCAGATCAGGGACCATCAATGGGCTCTGAAGACCTTCGATGCTGAGACGAAGATCTGGCCGGTCAGTGGAGGCGACGGGATTGTCGTCGGCGTGATCGACTCTGGGGTGAATCAAGATCACCAGGATCTGACCGGGCAGGTCCTCGCTGGAGCCGATTACTCCGGTGGAAATACTGATGGTCGCGTGGACACCAAAGGCCATGGCACCGGAATCGCGAGCCTGATTGCGGGGCATGGGCACGGGGGGCAATCCGGGGTCATGGGCCTGGCCCCTCAAGCGAAGATCCTGCCGGTGAAGGTGGGGACGGAAGGTGATGGTTCCGACCCCCGGCAGACTGGGTTCGCGGACGCGATCCGCTTTGCGGTCGACCACGGCGCGACGGTCGTCAACATGTCCCTCGGCGGGAAGTTTCGCCTCGACCCGGACCTTCGAAAGGCTGTCAACTACGCAGTCTCGAAGGATGTCGTACTGGTGGCCGCGGTCGGCAACTTCGGCGAGGACCTGGACGGCATCCGGTACCCAGCAGCCTTTCCCGGGGTTGTGGCAGTAGGAGCCGTGGACTCAAAGGGGGGTGTCTGGGATCGGTCGACGCCAGGTCCCGAGACCACGCTCGTTGCGCCTGGCGTGGACATCTACCTCGCCACGACCAAATCTTCGACGAGTTATGGAGCCGGAGACGGTACTTCCGAAGCCACGGCCTATGTCTCCGCCACTGCTGCGCTCATTCGCTCCAAGTACCCGAACCTGTCCGCCGGTCAGGTGATCAACCGGATGATCAAGACGGCTACCCCTCCCGCCAACGGGACGGTGGTGCCCAACAACCACTACGGCTACGGGACCGTCGCGCCCGCGAAGGCGCTGGAGGCGAACCCGGCCGTGGATGACGGGCCCCGCGAGAATCCGCTGCTGAAGCGGGTGGAATCGCACGGCACGCCGCCGAGCGACGACGACACCGATGCGACGGACCAGCCCACCGCGGCACCGGTCCCCCAGGCCGCCTCCGGTGGCGGGGGTGGTGACGTCACCGGGCTGGTGGTGGCCGCTGTGGCGGCCGGTGCCGTGGTGGTGGGGGCGTCGGCGGCCGCGGTGGTGATGGCGCGGCGGCGGAGGCAGGCGGCGGCTGCGGTGCCGTATCCGCCGCAGCCGCCCTACGGTGGGCCGGGTCGGTGAGTGCTGAGCCAGTCGTCGCGTAGGGCGGCCGTGTGGAGGACGTCCCAGTAGCGGTCGTCCCAGTGGTGGGTTTGGCGCGCGCGGCCTTCGAGGGTGAAGCCGGCCTTGGTGTGGGCGCGGGTGGCGCGTTCGTTGTACTCGAAGACTTCGAGGCGGACGCGGTGGAGTCCGACGGTGGCGAAGGCGTGGCGCAGGACGAGGCGGGTGGTCTCGGCGCCGATGCCGTGGCCGGTGCTGTCGGGGGTGAGGGCGATCCGGTACTCGGCGGAGTGGTTGTCCGGGTCGACGTCGGTGAGGGCGGTGTCGCCGAGGAAGCGGCCGGTGGCGGGGTCTTCGACGGCGAGGTCGAGCCGGTCGGGCTGGTCGGCGCGGGTGGTGCACCACTGGGCGATCCGCTCGCGGGTGAAGGCGGTGCGGGTGCCGGTGAGGCGCCTGGTCCCGGGGTCGGTGCAGAGCTCCCACCGCGGGCCGGTGTGCCGGGCGTCCAGGGGGACGAGGCGGACGGTGGGGCCGTGCAGGGTGGGTTTCACCGCGAGGGCGGAGAGGTCCGTGTGGCCATGGCGCCCAGGATGCCGGGCGGGGACGGTTCGTGCGGGGATTTTCGGCCGGGGCCTATTCGGCGACGGCGATCTGTTCCCGGTGACGGGTGGGGGTGGTGAGTTCGTCGACGATGGCGAGGGCGAGGTCGGCCTGGGCGATCCGGGGGCCGAGGACGTGGGGGCCGCCGACCCGGTAGTGGCCGGTGCCGGGGGCGGTGCGGTCGAGGTCCATCGGCGGGGTGACGACGACCCAGTCGAGGGTGGCGGGGGAGTCGTGGAGCAGGTCGAGGGCGGTGGAGTGGCCGAGCGAGAAGGTGCGGTAGGCGTCGGGGAACTCGGGGTCGTCGTGGACGGCGACGCCGGGGGCGGTCTGCAGGGTGGTGGCGACTCCGACGCTGAGGAGGCGGGGTACGCCGGCCCGGCCGAGACCGGTGACGAGGGCGGTGGTGGCGGCGCGGTAGAACTCGGCGGAGGGGGTGTCGGGGGTGTAGACGGAGCTGATGGCGGTGGGGTGGCCGGGGGCGGTGGCGGCGACGGCGGCCGGGTCGGTGACGTCGCAGCGCACCAGGGTGACGCCGTCGGAGGCGAGGTCGGCGTGCCGCTCGGGGTTGCGGACGGCGGCGGTGACGGTGAGACCGCGTCGGCGGGCCTCGGCCACGACGGCGCGGCCGACCTGCCCGCCGGCGCCGTAGACGATGACGTCCGCGGGGTGCTGCTGTCGGGGTGCGGTGCTGGTCATGGGGGTCTCCCGGTGGGTCGGTGGCGGGCGTTGTCGTCCGCCGGTGCGGTGACGGTAGACCGGGGGGTGCCGGTTACTTCAACGGAACCGGCTTCAACGGAACCGGCTTCGGCGGAACCGCCTGCGGCGGAACTGCCTGCGACGGAACCGCTCTCGTCTCCACACGGCCGGTCGTCCGGGTACCGTCGGGGGCATGACGCAGACCGTGCCGCCGCCACTGCCGGCGGACTTCCTCCCGGCCGACTGCCCGGTGCAGTCGGTGCCGGTGCTGGGCAGCCGGAAGTGGGCGTGGCGGATCATCCGTTGTCTGGAGGGCGGGCCACGCCGGTTCTCGGAGCTGCGGGTGCCGTTGGCGGGGATCACCGCGAAGGTGCTGGCGGAGTCGTTGCGTTCGATGGAGCAGGACGGTGCGGTGGTCCGCACCGAGTATCCGGAGAACCCGCCGCGGGTCGAGTACGCGCTGACGCCGTTGGGGCGGACGCTGCTCGGGCCGATGGACGCGGTGTGCGAGTGGAGCCGCGAGAACCTGGGCAGTCTGCTGGCGGCCCGGCTGGAGTACGAGCGCGACGCGGGCTGACGGTACGGACGGCCCGGCCTGGCAGCATTTCGGCGGTCGCTGGCGTCCTTGCCGCTGGTGGGCGGGCCTGCGGGGCGGCCATGCTGGGCCCATGAGCACTCCTGAGCACCTCGTGAGCCCCGTCGACGCGATCGTCCCCGACACCAAGGACTGGACCTGGGTGCTGGAACGCCCCTGCGCCGACTGCGGGTTGGACACGCCGGGGGTGGTGCCCGCGGATGTCGCCGGGATGATCCGGGCCAATGCGGCGAGCTGGCTGGCGGTGCTGGCGGGCGATGAGGACGGGCTGCGCCGTCGGCCGCGGCCGGAGGTCTGGTCGGATCTGGAGTACGCCTGCCATGTCCGGGACGTCTTCCGGCTGTTCCTGGTCCGGCTGGAGCTGATGCTCGATCAGGACGGTCCGCTGTTCCCGAACTGGGACCAGGACGAGACGGCGGCCGCCGAGCGCTACCGGGAGCAGCCGCCGCGCGTGGTGGCGGGGGAGCTGGCGGAGGCCGGGGAGGCGCTGGCGGCGGCCTTCGAGGCGGTGTCGGGGGAGCGGTGGCGGCGGACCGGGGTTCGCAGTGACGGGGCGCGGTTCACCGTCGAGTCCTTCGCCCGCTACCTGATCCACGACCCGGTGCACCACCTGTTCGATGTGACCGGCGAGCGGGTCTGAGTCCGTCGCCGCGGGTCACCAGCCGGAGGCCTCGCGGAGCATGGTGCGCCGGAGCCGGCCGGCGACGCTGGCGGTGTCGGTGCCGATGACGTCGGCGATCTCGGGGGCGGCGAGGCCGACGACGTAGTGGAGGATCGCCAGGTCGTCGTCGGCGGGGTGGTGGTCGGTTTCGGCGGCGGCCGCCTGCCGGGTGTGTTCGGCGACGGTGCCGCGCAGGATCTGCCAGGAGAGCGCGGTGGGGTTCGGGCTGGTGAGCAACTCGCGCCACTGGACGGCGATTTCGGCGAAGGCCTGTTGGACGGCGATGGCCGCGTCGGCGTGCTCGGTCAGCCACACCCGGGCATAGCTGAGGTACCGGGGGCGGTGGAGTTCGCAGAAGGCCGCGAACTCCAGTGGTACGTCCTCCGGTTCGTCGGCCCTCGGGGTAGGGCTGGCGGCGCTCGTGTGACGGTTGGTCATCTCGTCTTCTCGGCAAGGGAGATGGGTTTCTGACGGTCGATCGTCTGTGCTCACTCTACGGTAGGCCCTCGGTGCGCTGGGTGACCAATCTGATGGAATGCCCGGAACCCGCCGCCGCTCGTCCGGTTCCGACGCCGGTCGGTGCGGTGTGGCGGCGGTACTGCCGGTCGGGGCCGGTCGGGGGAGTGCTGCGCAGTGCTGCGGGGGACGCGGCTGGGAGCGTGTCGCGGCTGGTCAGAGGGTGTGGGACGGCTGTGGTCGCACGGCAGTTGAGGTGCCACCGTAGGGCCTGCCGGGGCCGGCGTCCACGCCCAGGGCGCGAAGTCGCGTCCGCACTACCGCCTGTGCAACCGCACTCACCGCGGGGGTTGCGACGGGGCGGGTGGGGGCGGGTGCGTCGAACGCGCCCCGGCGGCTCGTTGGCGACCGGGGCGCGGGGCGGGGCGGCGCGGTGCCGCCCGGTCAGGAGTTCGGGAGCGCCTCCGTCGGGGAGATCCGGTCGTCGGCGGTGTTGCCGCGTTCGACCTGGGCGGGGAAGGCCTCGACGGCTCGCCGCCGGGCGCGTTGGGCGGCCGCGGCGGCCGCGGCCGCAGCCGCGGTGGCGGCTCCCGCGGCGGCTTCCTCGCGCTCGCACCGGCGGGTGCCGGGCGCCCCGGGGGTGTGGGTGCCCGTGGTGTGCGCACCTGCCGTATGCGTACCGGCCGCATGGCCGCCGGGGGCGTGGGAGCCGGTCGCATGCCCCCCCATGGTGTGCCCGCTGCCCGGGTGCGCCCCTGCGGTGTGCGTCGCGCCGGAGTGCGCCCCCGCCGCGCGCCGGCGGCGGCCGAGCTCGACCCGCTCGGCGTGTTCCTCGGCCGCCTGTCTAGCGGCCAGGTAGGCCTGCACGGCCGCCATGCCGTAGACCGGCTGGATGAGCTGGTGTCCCTTGAAGAAGGGTCTGGCCGGGGCGAACCCGGCGGCGACCACGAGGTCGCGGATCTCTGCTATCTCGGCCTCGCTCCGGGCGGTGAAGCGGACCTCCCAGCCCTTCTTGTACGTATGGCCCTTTTCACCGCTGCGGCGGGCCGGGTCCGGGCGGCGGACGTATCCGGGCAGACGGCCGAGGCGGAGCTGGGCCGCGCGGAGGCCGGCGGTCTCGTCACGTGACATGACGTAAGCCTAGGCAATCCGAGAGGTGCGATTGACGCCCGGAGGGTCCCTCGCCGTATGCCCTTGGTCACGCTGGGTCAGACGGCCAGGTCGGCGATCGTTTTCGATCAGATCCGATAGCCATATGAACGTCATTTACGCCAAATGAGTGAGGGTATGAGGACTTTAGTGCAGGCTGATCCCGGTTTCGCGACGGTTGCGTAACAGTGCGTCAGGCGGGCGCACATGGGTCGCGGGGGTTGGGGATGGTGGGCGCATGAGCGAACGAAGTGAGCGGGTCATCGAGGGCCGCGCATGGGCGAACGCCCCTGCCGGGAGCGGTGGGGTGGGCGCATGAGTTACCGGATCCCCACGCCGCCGCCGTCCCTGGAGGAACTGGCGAAGCGTCAGCAGAACGTCGTCACCGCCAGTCAGCTGCGCGCCCGGGGTGTGCCGGCCCGGGTCATTTCCGGACACTGCCGCCGGGGCGGACCCTGGCAGCGGCTGCTGCCCCGGGTCTACCTGCTGCAGTCCGGCGAGCCCACCCCGGAGCAGCGGATGTGGGCCGCGCTGCTGTACGCGGCGCAGAACGGCCGGGAGGAGGGCCGCCGCGAGGGTGCGGTGATCACCGGTACGGCCGCGCTGGCGCTGTACGGCTTCGCCGTCGTGCCCCGGCTGCCCGCGGTGACCGGGGTGGACGTCCTGGTGCCCCGGCAGCGCCGGCTCAAGGACGCCGGGGAGGTGCGGATCCGGCGCACCGAACGGGAGTTGGTGGCCCGCTCGGTGCACGGCCTGGCCTGCGCGCCGGTCGCCCGGGCGGTCGCCGACGCGCTGGCCGAGTGGACGGTGGACGGGGCTCCGGCGGGCGCCCCGGTGCCGGTGCGCGAGCTGCTGCGGGAGGCCGTGTCCCGCCCGGATAGCCGGTGCACGGTACGGGAGTTGGCCACCGAGCTGGTCGAGTCGGGGCTGACCGGGGAGCCCCGGGTGCGCGCCGCGCTGGACGAACTCCTGGCCGCCGAGCGGGACTTCGTGCTGGAGCGGGTCGACCGGCTGGTGGACGAGTGGCTACTGCCCGCCCCGCTGGCCATCCCGGAGCTGCGGATGCGCGGCGGCACCTACATCGGCGTCCCGGACCTCTACTGGCCGGAGCGGGGCGTCGCGGTGGAGGTGGACTCGGACCTGCGCTGCGTCAGTGAGGGCGAGGCCGCCTGGGTACGGGGCGGCCAGCACCGGATGGAGTACCTGGGCATCCGGGTGGTGTACGTCTCCGGAGCCCGGCTGGCCGCCGACCCGGACGCGGTCGGCGGTGAGCTGCGCGAGGCCTACCGGGCCGGCGGGACGGACGTGGTGGAGCTGCTGGTGGTCTGAGTCCCGCCCGGCAGCACGCCTCGCGGCACGCCCGCAGCACACCTCGCGACCTGCCCGGCGGCTCGCCCGGCAGCCCGACCGGCGGGGCCCGGGCCGCGGGTTCAGGCGGGACGGACCACCGGCGCGCCGACCAGCTCGACCCCGGCCGCCCGCAGTTCCTCCAGCGCGGCGGCGGTGGTCTCCGCCGAGACCCCGGCGGTGAGGTCCAGCAGTACCCGGGTGGCGAAGCCGGCCCGGGCGGCGTCCAGGGCGGTGGCCCGGACGCAGTGGTCGGTGGCGATGCCGACCACGTCGACCTCGTCGACCTTGCGCTCGCGCAGCCACTCCACCGGGCCGCGGTCGTTCTCGTCCAGCCCCTCGAAGCCGCTGTAGGCCGCCGAGTAGGCGCCCTTGTCGAAGACCGCCTCGACCGCCCCGGAGATGACCGCGGGCGCGAAGTTGGGGTGGAAGCCCACCCCTTCCGTCCCGGCCACGCAGTGCACCGGCCAGCTGTCGACGTAGTCCGGTTCGGTGGAGAAGTGCGCGCCCGGGTCGATGTGGTGGTCGCGGGTGGCGAGGATGTGCCGGTAGCCGGGGGAGGACTCGGCGATCAGGTCGGTGATGGCGGCGGCCACCTCGGCGCCACCGGCGACGGCCAGGCTGCCGCCCTCGCAGAAGTCGTTCTGCACGTCGACGACGATCAGTGCCCGGTGCATGGCTCGCATCCTCGGATGTGGGGGCGGTGCGCCCCGGCGGCGGGGCCCTCGCGAACTCTGGGGGGCTCGGGAGGAACTCCAGGGGAACTCTACGGCTGACTCTAGGGAGTGGCGCGCGGGGGCGGAAGGCTTGGGGTCCGTCTTCGGACTCCCGCCGGCGGGTGGGAGCGAGGGGGAGTCCGGGGACGGGCCCCGCGAACCGCTGCCGGTCCGCGCGAACCGCCGCCGGTCCGCGCGGACGCCCGTCGGGGTGGACCGGGTGGACCGGGTGGGCCGGGCGGACCGGCCGGACCCGGAGCGGATCAGTCGATCAGCTCGGTGGGGATGACCGGATCCCCCTTGGAGAGCTGGGTGGCCGACAGCGGCAGCGCGGCCCGGGCCCGGACGTGCCGGTCGCGGGCGGCGGTCAGCGGCTCGCGGCCGATGGTCTCGCCGGCCAGCACCAGCGGCACCTGCACCAGGTGCGGCCGCAGCTCCTCGGGGACCGGCCCGGTGCCGACCACCTCGGCCTCGGCCACCCCCTCGGCGTCGGGCCGGCGGGCGGCCCACTTGCGGCCGCCGATGCTGGTCTTGCCGCCGGCCGCGCGCTTGGCCACCGGCACCAGCGGGCCGTCCGGGGTCTCGGCGCGGGCGACCAGCTTGTAGACCATTGCGCAGGTCGGGTGGCCGCTGCCGGTGACCAGGCTGGTGCCGACGCCGTAGCCGTCCACCGGGGCGGCGGCGAGGGCGGCGATCGCGTACTCGTCGAGGTCGGAGGTGACGATGATCCTGGTCTGCTCGGCGCCGAGCTCGTCCAGCTGACGGCGGACCCGGTGGGCGGCCAGGATGAGGTCGCCGGAGTCGATCCGGACCGCGCCCAGTTCGGGCCCGGCGACCTCGACGGCGGTGCGGACGGCCTCGCGCAGGTCGAAGGTGTCGATCAGCAGGGTGGTGCCCTTGCCCATCGACTCGACCTGGGCCCGGAAGGCGTCCCGCTCGCTGTCGTGGACCAGGGTGAAGGCGTGCGCGGAGGTGCCGGTGGTCGGGATGCCGTGGAGGTAGCCGGCCTCCAGATCGGAGGTGGCGGCGAAGCCGGCCACGTAGGCGGCCCGGGCGGCGGCGACGGCGGCCTGTTCGTGGGCCCGGCGGGCGCCCAGCTCGATCACGGGCCGGCCGCCGGCCGCTGCGGTCATCCGGGAGGCGGCGGCCGCGATGGCGGAGTCGAAGTTGAGGATCGAGAGGATCACCGTCTCCAGGATCACCGTCTCGGCGAAGCTGCCCTCGACGGTGAGCACCGGCGAGCCGGGGAAGTAGACCTCGCCCTCGGGGTAGCCGTGGATGTCGCCGCGGAAGCGGTAGTCGGCGAGGAAGCGCAGGGTGTCGTCGTCGATCACGCCCTGGTCGGACAGCCAGTCCAGCTGGGCGGTGTCGAAGCGGAAGTTCTCGACGGCATCCAGCACCCGGCCGGTGCCGGCCATGACGCCGTAGCGGCGGCCGCCGGGCAGGCGTCGGGTGAACACCTCGAAGACGGAGCGGCGGTGCGCGGCCCCGCTGCGCAGGGCGGCCTGCAGCATGGTGAGCTCGTAGCGGTCGGTGAGGAGCGCGGTCGAACCGGCCGCGCGCACTGAAGTGGCGTCCATGCGGATGATGCTACTACCACTTAGCGTCAGAGTGACGATTTCTCGCGACGCGACCTGGGTCGGAATCGCCCGGGTGTCCCCCGGATGGCAGCATGGGGCGTGAGGAGCAACGGACGAGTGTGCAGTGAGGAGGCCCGGCGGTGAGTGTCGCGCCCGTGGAGATCGAGCGCCCGGAGGTCGAAGGACAGCCGGTGACGGAACCGGACACGCCCTGGGTGACCATCGTGCACAACGATCCGGTCAACCTGATGAGCTACGTCCAGTACGTCTTCCAGGCCTACTTCGGCTTCCCGAAGGACAAGGCCCGGAAGCTGATGATGGACGTGCACACCAAGGGCCGGGCGGTGGTCTCCAGCGGCTCCCGCGAGGAGATGGAGCGGGACGTCCAGGCGATGCACGGCTACGGCCTGTGGGCGACGCTGCAGCACGACTGACCGCCCACCCGGCGCACAGCTGACTGACCGCCCGCCGGCCCGGCGGCGCGGCCGAAGACGACGAAGACGGGCTGACCGATACAGATGGCTGGGTTGTTCGAGAGCACCGGCGATGGCGGCGCGGCGATCGCGCTGGACGAGGTGGAGGCCTCCATCCTGCGCTCGCTGGAAGTGCAGATGCTGGAGCTGATCGGCCCCGGCCCGGGCGGGCCCGACGACGATCCGCTGGCGGCGCTGTTCGCCGAGGGGCCGAGCGAGGCGCCCGCCGACCCGGCGCTGGCCCGGCTCTTCCCGGACGCCTACGGCGGCCCGGGCGCGCCGGAGGACGACGAGACGCGGGTCGCCGCCGCCGAGTTCCGCCGCTACACCGAGCTGGACCTGCGGGCCCGCAAGCGGGACGACGCGCTCCAGGTGGTCCGGATGCTGGACGGCCTCGGCGGTGGCGGGATGCTCAAGCTGGCTGCCCCGGACTGCCTGCGCTGGCTGGGCGCGCTCAACGACCTGCGGCTGACCCTCGGGGCGCGGCTGGAGATCACCGATGAGGACGAGCAGGGCCTCTACGGGCTGCCGGACGGCGACGAGCGCAAGCCGCTGGTGATGGCCTACCTGTGGCTGGGGGCGCTCCAGGAGTCGCTGCTGGAGGCGATCACCGACTGACCGCGGGGCGGTTCCCGCCGCTCCGGCCGGCGTGCTCCGCCCGGCGTGCTCCGCCCGGTGTGTCCGCCTGGCGTGCTCCGGCAAGTGCGCTCCGCCCGGCGATCCTGCCCGCTTTCGGGCAAGCCCCGGCCGTTCCGTCCAGCATGTGGACAATCGGCCGGGGCATTTTTTCATAAATCGGGCAAAACCTAGCAGGGCATGCTCAAATATCGCTCAGATGAACACCGGTGTCCGGATCGGGCGTGGTACGACTTCTCCCCACAAACGAGACCCACCCAGGACGGTGACCATGGCCGAGCAGATCTACGACCAGGTGGTCGACGAAAAACCGGACGAGGAGGGCTACGAACGGGGGCTGGGCAGCCGCCAGATCCAGATGATCGCGATCGGCGGCGCCATCGGCACCGGCCTCTTCCTCGGCGCCGGCACCGCGATCTCCAAGTCCGGACCGAGTCTGATCCTCTCCTACGCGGTGGCGGGCCTGGTCATCTTCGTGATCATGCGCGCCCTCGGCGAGCTGCTCACCTACCGCCCGGTCTCCGGCAGCTTCGCCGAGTACGCCCGGGAGTTCCTCGGCCCCTTCGCCGGCTACGTCACCGGCTGGACGTACTGGCTGTTCTGGGTCGTCACCGGCATGGCGGAGACCACCGCCGCCGCCGTGTACGTCAAGTTCTGGGCGCCCGGCATCCCGCAGTGGGCCAGCGCGTTGACCTTCCTGGTCATCCTCTACGCGGCCAACCTGATCTCGGTGAAGCTGTTCGGCGAGATCGAGTTCTGGTTCTCCATGGTCAAGGTCACCGCCATCATCGGCATGATCCTGATCGGCATCGGCGTGCTCACCCTCGGCTTCAGCAAGGCCGGTGACACCGCGTCGATCACCAACCTGTGGCAGGACGGCGGCTTCTTCCCCAAGGGCATCGGCGCCACCGTGATGACCCTGCAGATCGTCATGTTCGCCTACCTGGGCGTCGAACTCGTCGGCGTCACCGCGGGCGAGAGCGAGAACCCCGAGAAGACCCTGCCGCGCGCCATCAACACCCTGCCCTGGCGCATCGCGCTGTTCTACATCGGCGCCCTGGTCATCATCCTGTCGCTGGTGCCGTGGCAGGAGTTCCAGCCCGGCGTCAGCCCGTTCGTCGCCGCCTTCGGCAAGATCGGCATCCCGGCCGCGGCCGGCATCATCAACTTCGTGGTGCTCACCGCCGCCCTCTCCTCCTGCAACTCCGGGATGTACTCCACCGGGCGCATGCTGCGCGACCTCGCCCTGCGCGGCCAGGCCCCCGGACAGCTCACCAAGCTCAACAGCCGTCGCACCCCGGCCGTCGCGATCACCCTCTCCTGCGTGCTGATGGGCGCCGGCGTGGTGCTCAACTACCTCGTCCCGGCACGGGCGTTCGAGTACATCACCTCGGTCGCCACGGTCTGCGGGCTGTGGACCTGGGCGATGATCCTCATCGCCCAGATCCGCTACCGCAAGGCCTGGCGGGCCGGCCACCTGCCGCCGCCCACCTTCAAGGCCCCCGGCGGCGCCTGGGTCAACTGGGCGGCCCTCGCCTTCCTGGCCATGGTCGTGGTGCTGATCGCCCTGGACAAGGACAACCGGATCTCGCTGTACGTCTTCCCGGTCTGGGCACTGGTGCTGGTGATCGGCTACCAGGTGCTCCGCCGCCGCAACCCGCAGTCCGTCCACGGCCCCTCCCACGACCACCTGCACGCGGGCAGCGGCAGCTGACCCCGGGCCCGCCCCCACCCCGCGACCGGGTGGCGGACACCCGGTGACCGGGCCTCGGACGCCCCGGCGGACGCGCGCCGGGGCGTGGCATCCTGACCAGCATGCTGACCATCACCCGAGAACTCCGCGACCGGATCGTGGCCCACGCCCGCGCCGACCACCCGGACGAGGCCTGCGGCGTGGTCGCCGGACCGGCCGGCAGCGGCCGGCCCGAGCGGTTCATCCCGATGCTCAACGCGGCCCGCTCGCCCACCTTCTACGAGTTCGACTCGGGCGACCTGCTCAAGCTCTACCGCGAGATGGACGACCTGGACGAGGAGCCGGTCATCGTCTACCACTCGCACACCGCCACCGAGGCCTACCCCTCGCGCACCGACGTGAGCTACGCCTCCGAGCCGTTCGCCCACTACGTCCTGGTCTCCACCGCCGAGGGCAACGGCGAGGACGACCCCTACCAGTTCCGGTCGTTCCGCATCGTGGACGGAGAGATCACAGAGGAAGACGTCCAGGTCGTCGAGGCCCACCCGGCCTGACCGGCACCCACCTGGACGCGGCCCGCCGACCCTCCCCGAGCGGTCGGCGGGCCCGTGCCGTCCCGGCGGAATCCCATCAGTCGAAACGACAACATCCGGATCACGAGACGGGCATGTCGAAGCGGGCCCGGGAATCTATACGATGAGCCCATGCGTTCCGTCGATGTGAGCAACCAGGCCCCGGGCACCCGCCTCGTGGCGCGCCTGCACATCGACCTGTGCCGGCACGCCGGTGCGATCTGTCCCGGCACGCCCGCGCGCTCGCGCTGAGAGCCGCCCCGCCCCAACCGGGCCCCGCCACCTCCCCGGCGGCGCCGAGGCCCGGGCACCCTCCGCCCCGCCGCGCCCGCTGCGGCCCACCCACCTCCACGACTCGCACAGGAGCGCACCCATGGCCATCGAGGTCCGCATCCCGACCATCCTCCGCACCTACACCGACGGCGCCAAGGCCGTTGAGGGCAACGGCAGCAACCTCGGGGAGCTCTTCACCGACCTCGACGCCCGCCACCCCGGCATCGCCGCCCGCCTGCTCGACGGCGGCGAGCTGCGCCGCTTCGTCAACGTCTACCTGAACGACGAGGACGTCCGGTTCCTGGACGGCATCTCCACCGCCCTCGCCGACGGCGACAGCGTCACCATCCTGCCCGCCGTGGCCGGCGGCGCCCGCTAGGCCCAAGGCCCCCGGCTCCCCCGCCCCACCGCCCCGCGGGGGAGCCGACCCTCTTCACCCTCACCGCCGTGGCCGGAGGCCTCCCTTGCGATACGACAGTCCGCTCGAAGCCGTCGGCAACACCCCGCTGGTCCGCCTGCCGCGGCTGTCCGCCGCCGTCCCCGGCAACGACGGCGGCCTGGTGAGCCTCTGGGCCAAGCTGGAGGACCGCAACCCGACCGGCTCCATCAAGGACCGCCCGGCGCTGCACATGATCGAGCGCGCCGAGGCCGACGGCCGGCTCACCCCCGGCTGCACCATCCTGGAGCCCACCAGCGGCAACACCGGCATCTCGCTCGCCATGGCCGCCAAGCTCAAGGGCTACCGGATGGTCTGCGTGATGCCCGAGAACACCAGCGAGGAACGGCGCGAACTGCTCCGGATGTGGGGCGCCGAGATCATCCCCTCCCCGGCGGCCGGCGGCTCCAACACCGCCGTCCGGATGGCCAAGGAGATCGCCGCCGAGCACCCGGACTGGGTCATGCTCTACCAGTACGGCAACCCCGACAACGCGGGCGCCCACTACGCCACCACCGGCCCCGAGATCCTCGCCGACCTCCCGACCGTCACCCACTTCGTGGCCGGCCTCGGCACCACCGGCACCCTGATGGGCGTCGGCCGCTACCTGCGCGAGAAGGTGCCCGGCGTGCGGATCGTCGCCGCCGAACCGCGCTACGACGACCTGGTGTACGGGCTGCGCAACCTCGACGAGGGCTTCGTGCCGGAGCTGTACGACGCCGCGGTGCTCACCACCCGCTTCTCCGTCGGCTCCGCGGACGCCGTCCGCCGCACCCGTGAACTCCTCCAGCAGGAGGGCATCTTCGCGGGCGTGTCCACCGGCGCCATCCTGCACGCCGCGATCGGCGTCGGCCGCAAGGCGGCGGCCGCCGGGGAGCGTGCGGACATCGTCTTCGTGGTCGCGGACGGCGGCTGGAAGTACCTCTCCACCGGCATCTACACCGCCGAGTCCACCGAGGCCGCGGTCGAGGCCCTGCAGGGCCAGCTCTGGGCCTAGCCCTGCCCCTGGGCCCAGCTCTGCCCCAGGCCCAGCTCTGCCTCCGGGCCTGGCTGTCTCCGGGCCTAGCTTTGCAGGGCCCGCTGGGCCCGGGCCCAGACCTGCCGGTCGACGGCGCCGGCCCGGCGGCGGAAGGCCGACAGCGGCACCTCGCGCAGTTCGTCGGTCTCCAGCCAGCTGGTCCGGCCCTGCCGGTCGCCCACCGAACCGGGCGGCAGCGGCAGCACGCCCGGGCGCTCGGCGTGGTGCTTGCTGGTGATCTTCGCGACGGTGGCCGTCCGGCCGTGCACCCGCAGCACCAGGCAGGGGCGGTCCTTGGAGCCCGGGCCGTCCTCGAACGGCACCTCGGCCCACCAGATCTCCTGCGGCTCCGGGCCGGCCTTGGTGCTCGGGCGCGGCCGCGGGCCGGTGGGGCCGGTCGGCCGCGACGCCGGGCGGGTGCGCCTGACCAGCGCCGCCGCGACGGCTGCCAGCACGGCGACGCCCGCCAGCAGGAGAACGATCCAGATGCCAGTCATGCGGCGACCGTACCGGCCCGGTGGTGAACGCCTCCACCGTGGGCGGCTGTGACAGTTGAGCATTTGTCCGTAGGTTGCTCCCGGTTCGTCACGGATCCGCCACGACGCCCGTTCCGTCGGCTACGCCCCGGTGCCGTCCGGAAAGGCTGCCTCACGAACGTCCGCCCCCGCCCCCCGGAGGTGCTTTCGTGAGCGGGAACGAACTCTGGTCGTACGCCGAGATCGCCCGGCACATCAATGTCCGGCCCGAGACCGTCCGCAACTACCGGCGGCACGGGCTGCTGCCGGAGCCGGACGTGATCGACGGCAGCGGACACCCCCGCTGGTATCCCGGGACCATCCGGACCTGGGCCCGCAACCGCCCCCGGCACCGCTGATCCCACGCCGCCGCCCCCGCCCCGGCGGTCTGGGTGATTCCAGCCACAGCCCGGCACGGGGACGGGGGCAAAGCGCCGGTTCGCCCTTACCCTCAACACACCAATGCAGTGCCACCGGCCGGTCCACCGGCCCGGCCTGCGGTTTTCCATGCTGTTTTCGATGCCGTTTTCCAACAGCAGCCAGGACGTGTCGGGGCGGAGGGGCTCGGATGAAACTGACCGTGGTGGGGTGCTCGGGGAGCTTCCCGTCCGCCGACTCGCCGTGCTCCAGCTACCTGGTCGAGGCCGACGGCTACCGCGTGGTGCTGGACCTCGGCAACGGCGCCCTCGGCGCGCTGCAGAAGTACACCAGCCTGTACGAGGTCGACGCCGTCCTGCTCAGCCATCTGCACGCGGACCACTGCGTCGACCTGTGCGCCTACTGGGTCGCCCGCAACTACCGCGCCGAGGGCTGTCCCGAGCTGCTGCCGGTGTACGGCCCGGCCGGCACCGCCGAGCGGCTGGCCCGCGCGTACGACATGCCGGAGAACCCCGGAATGAAGGAGGTGTTCGAGTTCCGCACGCTCACCCCGGGCAGCTTCCGGCTCGGACCGTTCCGGGTCACCGTCGCACAGGTCAACCACCCGGTCGACGCCTTCGCCTTCCGGCTGGACCACGAAGGCCGCTCGCTGGTCTACTCCGGCGACACCGGCGAGAGCCCCGAACTGGTGGAACTCGCCCGCGACACCGACCTGTTCCTCTGCGAGGCCGCGTACCTGGACGGCCGCGACACCTACCAGGCGGTGCACCTCAACGGGCGGGAGGCCGGCGAGCACGCGGCCGCCGCCGGGGCCCGCCGACTCGTCCTCACCCACATCCCGCCGTGGACCGACGCCGAGCACAACCGCCGTGACGCTGCTGCCGTCTACCCCGGCCCGGTCGAGCTGGCCCGGGCCGGCGCGGTGTACGAGGTCTGAGCCACCGCCCCGACGTCGTCCGTCCTGGCCTGGCGCCGTTCGGGCACCGGGAGGCCGAGGTGGTCGCGCAGGGTCGGGCCGGTGTAGTCGGTGCGGAAGACGCCGCGTTCCTGGAGCAGGGGGACGACCCGGTCGACGAACTCGTCCAGGCCGCCCGGGGTGAGGTGGGGGACGAGGACGAAGCCGTCGGCCGCGTCGTTCTGCACGAAGTGGTCGATCTGCCCGGCGACGGTGGCGGGGGAGCCGATGAAGGACTGCCGGCCGGTCACCTCGATGACCAGTTCGCGGCTGGTCAGGTTCTTCTCGGCGGCCACCGCACGCCACCGTTCGGCGACGGCCAGGGGGTCGCCGAACCGGACCCGGCCCTGGACCAGCGCGCCGTCCGGGTCGGGGTCGACGGCGGGCAGCGGCCCGTCCGGGTCGTGGCCGGACAGGTCGACGCCCCAGACCTGCTCCAGGAAGTGGAGCGCGGTCTGCGGTCCGACCTGGGCCCGGCGGACCTCGGCGGCGCGCTCCTGGGCGTCGGCGTCGGTGTCGCCGAGGACGAAGGTGGCGGCCGGCATGATCTTCAGCTCGTCCGGCTTACGGCCGTAGGCGGCCAGTCGGCGTTTGACGTCGGTGTGGAAGGCCTGGCCGTCGGCGAGCGTGGAGTGCCGGCTGAAGATGACGTCGGCGGCGGCCGCGGCGAACTCCCGGCCCTCGTCGGAGTCGCCGGCCTGGATGACCACCGGGTGGCCCTGCGGCGGGCGGGGCAGGGAGAGCCGCCCCCGGACCGCGAACTGTGGGCCGGTGTGCTCCACCGTGGCGCCCCCGGCGTCCCAGAACTTCCTTGCCAGTTCGACGAATTCGGCGGCCCGGGTGTAGCGGTCGGCGTGCGCCAGATAGCCGCCGCGGCGGAAGTTCTCCCCGGTGAAGGCGTCCGAGGAGGTGACCACGTTCCAGGCCGCCCGGCCGCCGGAGAGGTGGTCCAGGGAGGCGAAGCGGCGGGCGAGTTCGTACGGCTCGTTGAAGGTGGCGTTCACCGTGGCGGCCAGGCCGATCCGTTCGGTGACGGCGGCCAGGGCGCTCAGCACGGTGATCGACTCGGGGCGGCCGACCACGTCCAGGTCGTGGACGCGGCCCTTGGTCTCGCGCAGCCGCAGGCCCTCGGCGAGGAAGAAGAAGTCGAACTTCCCGCGCTCCGCGGTCTGTGCGAGGTGGCGGAAGGACGCGAACTCGATGTGGCTGCCGGAGGCCGGGTCGCTCCACACCGTGGTGTTGTTGACGCCGGGGAAGTGGGCGGCGAGGTGGACCTGCTTGAGCGGACGGTCCGTCATCGGGTCACCTCGGCCAGGGCGGCGGAGAGGGTGGGGGCGGGGGAGCCGGTGCCGGTGGGGGCGGCGGGCACGGTGGCGTAGCGGCCGGCCGGGCGGGCCAGGCCGAGGTGGTCGCGCAGGGTGCGGCCGGGGTAGCCGGTGCGCAGCAGTCCGGTGCTGCGCAGGGCCGGGGCGATCCGCGCGGCGAGGGCGGCCAGGTCGCGCTCGGGGTCGGCGGGGACGAGGTGGAAGCCGTCCACGCCGGTGCCGGTGGCGGCGAGTTCGGCGAGCAGCCGCTGCTCGGCGGCCCGGTCGGGCAGGGCGGTGGCGAGCCGGGCCAGGATGCGCAGGTGTTCGCCGGAGCGCAGCCGCAGTTCGGTGGCGGCGGTCAGCCGGGTGGCCCGGTCGGGGGCGTCCAGCAGGACGACGTCGGCGTACCGGATCGCGGTGGCGACCCGGGCGCGCCCGCCGGGGGAGGCGTCCCGGGCCAGGTCGGCGGCGGCCACCGGCACCGCGACCACCGGGCGGCCCTGCGGCGGGCGCGGGGTGATGGACGGGCCGCGGACCGAGAAGTGCCGGCCCGCGAAGTCGATGTAGTGCAGCTTGTCGCGGTCGATGAACCGGCCGGTGGCGGTGTCCCGGATCTCCGCGTCGTCCTCCCAGCTGTCCCAGAGCCGGGCGGCCACCTCGGCGGCCTCGGCGGCCTCGGCCCACAGTTCGTCCTCGGGGGCGACCGGGCGGCGGCCGAACGCCCGGGCCTCGGCCTCGGTCCCGGAGACGCCGACCAGCCAGCCGGCCCGGCCCTCGCTCACCCAGTCCAGGGTGTTGAGCGAGATCGAGGTGTGGAACGGCTCGGTGTGGGTGGTGGTGACGGTGGGCACCAGCCCGATCCGCTCGGTCAGCGGGGCGATCCGGGCCAGGGTGGCGAGCGCGTCGGGGCGGCGCGGCTCGGCGGCGAAGGAGTCGTCGAGGGTGACGAAGTCCAGGCCGGCCCGCTCGGCGAGGCGGGCGAGGCCGGCGTAGTGGGCGGCGTCGAGGCGGCCGGGGCCGGCGGTGTCGGCGTCGGCGGCGGTGTCGATGGCGGCGGAGAGGTGCAACGGGCGGGGCATGGCGAGCCTGGCTTTCCTCGTGCGGACGTGCGCGGACGCGGCTCCGTACGGATGCGGGTACGGGGGTGCGGTCGCGCGCGGGTGCGCGGTGACGGCCCGTGGGCAGGCGGAGGCCCGCGACGGGCGGGGGAGGACGGCCGGCGCCGGGCGGGGACTCAGCCGGGCGGCGGCGGGGGGAGGGGTCGGCTCAGCCGCGACACGCCGCGGACCACACGCGACCGAAGTCGATGTGGCTGCGGGTCACCAGCGGGCACGAGGGGTACACGACTTCAGTTGACCAGGGCTTCCGGCGGTTCGTCAACCGCCTTCGTCGTCCGCCGTCGTCCGCCGTCGTCGTCCGCCGGACATGCCGAAGGCCCCGCCCGGCCGCCGGGTGAGCGGCGGTGGGCGGGGCCTTCGGGGCGGACGGGACCGGCGTCAGGCCTTGGTCACGTCCTCGATCTCGCTGTCGTCCTCGCGACCGGGGGTCTTGAGGTTGAACTTGGTGATCGCGAAGCGGAACGTGAAGTAGTAGATCGCCGCGAAGACCAGGCCGATCGGGATGATCAGCAGCGGGTTCTTGGCCAGGCTGAAGTTGATCGTGTAGTCGATCAGACCGGCCGAGAAACTGAAGCCGTGGTGCACGCCGAGGCCCCAGGTGACGGCCATCGAGACGGCGGTCAGCACCGCGTGGATCGCGTACAGGACCGGGGCGATGAAGAGGAAGGTGAACTCGATCGGCTCGGTCACACCGGTGACGAAGCTGGTCAGCGCGATCGAGATCATCATGCCCATGACGGCCTTGCGGCGCTCGGGGCGGGCGCAGTGGGCGATCGCGAGGGCGGCGGCCGGCAGCGCGAACATCATGATCGGGAAGAAGCCCGCCTGGAACTGACCGGCCGTCGGGTCGCCCGCGAGGAAGCGGTTGATGTCACCGTGCACGATGGTGCCGTCCGGCTTGGTGAAGTCACCGGTCTGGAACCAGGCGTAGGTGTTGACGAACTGGTGCATGCCGATCGGGATCAGCGCGCGGTTGACCAGGCCGAAGATGCCGGCGCCGAGCGCGCCCGCGCCCACCAGGCTGTTGTTGACGTGCGAGATCGCGTCGCCGACGGGCTGCCAGCCGAGGCCGAACAGGACGCCCAGGCCGGTGCCGACGAAGGCCATGATGATCGGCACCAGGCGGCGGCCGTTGAAGAAGCCCAGCCAGTCGACCAGCTTGGTGCGGTGGAACCGCTGCCACAGGATGGCCGCGAGCAGACCGACCACGATGCCGCCGAGGACGCCCGGGTCCTGCGGCTTTCCTGCGGGGAGGGCGGCGGTGACGGTGCCGTCCGCCGGGAAGGCGGTCAGCACGTTCTTGAACACGAGGTAACCGACCAGCGCGGCCAGCGCCGTGGAACCGTCCGCCTTCTTGGCGTAGCCGATCGCGATGCCGACGCAGAACAGCAGCGGCAGCGCGCCGGTGATGGCGGTACCCGCGGCGCCGAAGACCTCGACGAGCTTCGCGGGGAAGTGCCACTTCTCATGGACGTCGGGCTGGCCCAGACGCGCCAGCAGACCGGCCGCCGGGAGCACGGCGATCGGCAGCTGGAGGCTGCGGCCGACCTTCTGGAGACCAGGAAGGACGCTGTTGCCGAACTTCTTGATCGGCGTCGGAGCCTTGGCGGGCGCCGGTGCCTGCGCAGACTGACTCATGGGGGTGGGTTCCTAACGGCATGGCGGTCGGTCGGGGGGAGGCACAGGGGCCAACCGCGAACTGGTCTACACCACACGTGGTGTAGACCAGTTTTGTAGCACGGGTGGAGAAGTCGGGGAACCCCGGATAGCGCCGCCGCCGGGAAGCGCTATGAAATCGAAACCTGGATGCGGAGCGACGATCATGATTTCAGTCGGGATTGGGATTTTGGCTATTTGCGCAACAAAAAGCGCGGAGCCCTTGCGGCGCCCGGGTCGAGGCCGGTGCCGGGGGTCCGGCCGGGTCGGGCCCGGACGATCCGGCCGCTCCGGGGCGCGCACGGTGGCTGCTGAGAGTGACCGGAGGGTCGCGGACGTGCCCGAGGGGACGTCCCCCGCCCGTGGTCGGCACCCCTCCGGAGCGCCCGCTGTCCGGTCGGATCGCGACCGAATTGCCTTTTCGGCGAGTCCCGGTAGGGAATTCCGTCCTTTCCCGAAATGCCGAAGGCCCTCGGACCGGCGGGTCCGAGGGCCTTTGCGAGTGGTGTTCCGGGCGGCGGCCGAATCGGGGGTGAATCAGGCTTTGGTGACGTCCTCGACTTCGGCCTCGTCCTCCCGGCCCGGTGTTTTCAGGTCGAATTTGACGATGATGAACCGGAAGAGCGCGTAGTACACCGCGGCGAAGCACAGCCCGATGACGATGATCATCCACGGTTTGGTGGCGAGTCCCCAGTTGATCACGTAGTCGATCAGGCCGGCCGAGAAGCTGAAGCCGTCGTGCACCCCCAGCCCCCAGGTGACCGCCATCGAGGCGCCGGTCAGCAGTGCGTGCACGCCGTACAGGGCCGGGGCGATGTAGGCGAAGGAGTACTCGATCGGCTCGGTGACGCCGGTGACGAAGGAGGTCAGGCCGACCGAGAGCATCAGGCCGTAGATCTCCTTGCGGCGGTGCGGTTTGGCCGAGTGGGCGATCGCGAGCGCCGCGGCGGGCAGCGCGAACATCATGATCGGGAAGAATCCGGACTGGAACTGGCCGGCCGTCGGGTCGCCCGCCAGGAAACGCGGGATGTCGCCGTGCACGATGCTGCCGTCCGGCTTCGTGAACTCGCCGAACTGGAACCAGACGAAGGTGTTCAGCAACTGGTGCATGCCGATCAGCAGCAGTGCGCGGTTGCACAGGCCGAAGATGCCGGCGCCGCCCGCGCCCAGATCGGCCAGGGTCTGCGAGAAGTCGTTCAGGCCGCGGCCTACCGGCGGCCACACCCACAGCGCGACCACCGCGGTCAGCATGCCGACCAGGGCGGTGATCATCGGCACCAGGCGGCGGCCGTTGAAGAAGCCCAGCCAGTCGACCAGTCTGACGCGATGGAAGCGGACCCAGAGCCAGGCCGACATCAGACCGATCAGGATGCCGCCCAGCACCCCCGGGTTCTGGTACGTCGCATTGGCGGCCTTCGCCGAGGAGTAGTCCACGCACTGGTCGCTGATCAGCACCGTCGGCGGCTTGCACTTCTCCGGGAAGGCGTGCAGCACCTTGTAGAAGACGAGGAAGCCGACCACGGCCGCCAGCGCCGTCGAACCGTCCGCCTTCTTGGCCATGCCGATCGCCACTCCGACGCAGAACAGCATCGGCAGGCCGAGTGAGGAGTCGAGCAGTGCGCCGCCGGCCGCCGCGAAGACCCTGGCGACGTCGTTCCAGCCCAGGCCGTCCTTGCCGAACACGTCGGGCTGTCCGAGCCGGTTGAGGATGCCCGCCGCGGGGAGGACCGCGACCGGCAGCTGCAGCGAGCGGCCCATCTTCTGGAGGCCGCCGTAGAAGGTGTGCCACCACGTGGTCTGCGGGGCCGTGGCGCCTGCCGAGCTCATCCTTCGCCCTCCGGGAGCAGTTGCCGACCGGCGGGCCCCTGCGGGACCCTCGGGCGGGGGCCAGGAACACCCGGTGCCGTTCCCGCGTTCATCGGAGTACACATATATTGGTGTAGACCACTTTGGGACGCGGGCCGGACGCCGGGACGCGAGCCCCCGCTGATCGTCATCCTCGGGTGGCGGCCGGGAGCCTGCGCGCCGGAATGGGCCAAAAGTGGACTAACGTGGCAGACCGGCCCGGCTCGGGTCATGCTGGTCGCGCTGCCCGGCAGCGCGACCGCAGCTGAACCCGCGTCAGCCACCGGCACGGACCTCACCACCCGACGGTCGAGGACCCACCCAGCACAGCGCACGACGGCACCCGGCAGAGCCGCCGAAGAGCCGAGACAGAGGGAGAAAACCAGATGGCCAGCAAGGCTGAGAAGATCGTCGCCGGTCTGGGCGGCATCGACAACATCGAAGAGGTCGAGGGCTGCATCACCCGCCTGCGCACCGAGGTCAAGGACGCCTCCCTGGTCGACGAGGCCGCCCTCAAGGCCGCCGGCGCCCACGGCGTCGTCAAGATGGGCACCGCGATCCAGGTCGTCATCGGCACCGACGCCGACCCGATCGCCGCCGACATCGAGGACATGATGTGAGCTGAGCCACCCAGGCTCGACCACCCGCGGCCCGCCGACCCGCTCAGGGAGACGGCGGGCCGAGGCACATCCGGAACCACCCACCCGAGCGGCTACGCTCAGTGGCTATGTCACGCATCGACGGCCGCACCCCCGACCAGCTCCGCCCCATCACCATCGAACGGGGCTGGAGCAAGCACGCCGAAGGCTCCGTCCTCGTCTCCTACGGCGACACCAAGGTGCTGTGCACCGCCAGCGTCACCGAAGGCGTCCCGCGCTGGCGCAAGGGCAGCGGCGAAGGCTGGGTCACCGCCGAGTACTCCATGCTCCCGCGAGCCACCAACACCCGCGGCGACCGCGAGTCCGTCAAGGGCCGCATCGGCGGCCGCACCCACGAGATCAGCCGGCTCATCGGCCGCTCGCTGCGCGCCGTCATCGACCACCGCGCCCTCGCCGAGAACACCATCGTCCTCGACTGCGACGTCCTCCAGGCCGACGGCGGCACCCGCACCGCCGCCATCACCGGCGCCTACGTCGCCCTCGTCGACGCCGTCTCCTGGGCTCGCGAGCGCAAGCTGCTGCGCGCCAAGGGCCAGCCCATCACCGGCGGCGTCAGCGCCGTCAGCGTCGGCATCATCGACGGCGTCCCGATGCTCGACCTCCAGTACGAGGAGGACGTGCGCGCCGAGACCGACATGAACATCGTCTGCACCTCCGACGGCCGCTTCGTCGAGGTCCAGGGCACCGCCGAGGGCGCCCCGTTCGACCGCGACCTGCTCAACCGGCTGCTCGACCTCGGTACCCTCGGCTGCGCCGAGCTCGACGAGATCCAGCGCAAGGCGCTGGAAGGCTGAACCCCCGGCGGCTGAACGCCTGTACGGCCCGCTGTACACGCCCGGCCCCCAGCCCGTACGGTTCCCGCAGCACCCCCGCTGCGGGAACCGCGCCGCAGGCGGAGTGCGTCCCTCCCCATGGAACCCCCGCCCACCAGGAGGACCGGATGCCGTCGAGCATCGCCCGCCCCGCCGCCCTCGCCGTGGCCGGACTGATCGCCATCCTCCCACTCAGCATGGTGAGTTGCTCCGCCGCCCAGAAGGCCGTCGACTGCGGCAACACCGCCGTCAAGGTCACCGGCGACCTCGCCGACCTCACCAAGGCCTACGACGGCTCCAGCAACGACTCGGCGGCCGCCGGCAAGGCACTGCAGAAACTCAAGGGCGACCTCGACCAGATCGGCAGGAACGCCAAGAACACCGACGTCGCCAAGGCCGTGACCGACCTCCAGAAGCAGGCCGACAAGGCCCAGCAGGCCGTCGACCGCAAGCAGGCCCCCGACCTCAAGCCACTCGGCGACGCGGCCGGCAACCTCACCTCCGTCTGCACCGGCTGATCGCTCCTCCCCGCTGGATAGCTGGATAGGGTGAGCGATATGTCCACCCGTCTGATCCTCGCCACCCGCAACCAGCACAAGGTCGCCGAGCTGCGCGCCATCCTCACCGAGGCCGGCCTCGACGTCGAACTCGTCGGCGCCGACGCCTACCCCGAGATCCCGGACGTCCCCGAGACCGGCGTCACCTTCGCCGAGAACGCCCTGCTCAAGGCCCACGCCCTGGCTCGCGCCACCGGCCTGCCCGCCGTCGCCGACGACTCCGGCCTCTGCGTGGACGTCCTCAACGGCGCGCCCGGCATCTTCTCCGCGCGCTGGTCCGGCAAGCACGGCGACGACCTCGCCAACCTGAACCTGCTGCTCGCCCAGCTCTCCGACATCGCCGAACCCCACCGCGGCGCCCACTTCTTCTGCGCCGCCGCCCTCGCCCTGCCCGACGGCACCGAGCGCGTCGTCGAAGGCCGGCTGCTGGGCACCCTGCGCACCGCCCCGGCCGGCGACGGCGGCTTCGGCTACGACCCGATCCTCCAGCCGCTGGGGGAGAGCCGCACCTGCGCGGAGATGACGGCGGACGAGAAGAACGCCATCAGCCACCGCGGCCAGGCCTTCCGGGCGCTGGCGCCGGTGGTCAAGGACCTCATCGGCTGACGGGCCACAGGAGCAAGGATGGCCCGCTCCCCTTCGAATCGAAGGGGAGCGGGCCATTTGACTCAGTACGCCCGGAGGGATTCGAACCCACGACAAAGCGGACCTAAACCGCTCCTCTCTACCGCTGGAGTACGGGCGCATGCCGCATCAAGCCTACCGGTAGATGGAATCGACCGAGGACAATTCCTCACCCGGCAGATGGCCGGGTGACGGTGCGGTTCTTGCTCCGCCCGCAGTAGGTGGGGGTGATGGAGTGGCAGTTGGGGCAGAGCAGTCGGAGGTTGTCCGGCCGGTTGTCCGACCAGTCGCCGTTGATGTGGTCGACCTCAAGTGTCATCGGCCGCCCGCGCCACTCCGGGCCGGTGCCGCAGTCCTGGCACTCCTCCGGGCGACCGAGCTCCGTGAGGGCTCGGCGGACGCGGAAGCCGGGCAGTCGATTGGCCTCCGCTGGGCGCTGGATGAGGACCTCCCCCGGGGGCAGGCGGCGAGGCGACGGCTTGCCGCGATTGTGCGCTTCTCCGGTGAAGTGGGAGGTGTCGATTCCAAAGTCCTTGATGCGGCGGCCGACAAGGGCCTGCGTGCCGCCGCCCTGGCGCCGATTGAGGTGGCGGAGCACTCCGGCCACGCTCTGCGAGGCCGCAACGGCCTCCTCCAGGAGCTCCTTCGTGTAGAAGGTCCCGGGCTCGGGGAAGTGCGAGGCGTCGATGCCGTACGCCTTGATCCGCTGGCGCAGGTACGAGCGGTTGTACGGGTTCGGCTCGCGGTCGAGCGCGATCAGTATCTCGTCCAGCGTGGTCGCGGCCGCCGCAGCGGCGGCGAGCAGGTCGCGCGTGTACTTGACCGGCATGGCGGTCTCCTTCGGGCAGTTGTCGTGCCCCTTCCCCGGTGTGCGAACGATCGGGAGCCCGTTTGGTCACGGGCTGGCCGGGGTTTGCCGAGTGATGACCAATTGGTACAGACCTATTGACCTGTGTGGTTCAGACCACATAGCTTCGGCGCCAATTGTGAATCCCCCACGTGCGTGCTGCCCCACAGGCACGCGCCGACACTCTCTCCTGGAGGACCGAGTGTTGATCCGAAGCACGGCGCAGCGGCGTCCCACCGCCGCTCGGCGCGGTAAGAGTCCGGTGGCCCGGGCGGGTGTCCTGTCGTTGGCGGCGGCCTCGCTGGCCGGGCTGTTGATGGCGACGCTGGGTGCGGCGCCCTCGCAGGCGTCGGCGGCCGTCGACAACGCGGCCTGTCGCCCGGACGGGCTGTACCAGACGCCCGGGGTGGACGTCCCGTACTGCTCGGTCTACGACACCGGTGGGCGCGAGAGGATGGGCGCGGACCACCAGCGCCGTATCATCGGGTACTTCACCGGCTGGCGCACCGGCAAGAACGGCGACCAGCCCTATCTGGTGAGCGACATTCCCTGGGACAAGGTCACCCACCTCAACTACGCCTTCGGGCACGTCGGCGGCGACAACAAGCTGTCGGTCGGCGCGGACGGTCCGACCAATGCGGCGACCGGGACGGACTTCCCGGGGGTGCCGGGTGCGGAGCTGGATCCGACGCTGCCGTACAAGGGCCACTTCAATCTGCTGACGAAGTTCAAGAAGCAGTACCCGAACGTCAAGACCCTGATCTCGGTGGGTGGTTGGACCGAGACGGGTGGCTACTTCGACGACGGTGGCAGCCGGGTGGACTCCGGCGGGTTCTACTCGATGACGGTCAACCCGGACGGCAGCGTCAACCAGGCCGGCATCGACACCTTCGCCGCCTCGTCCGTCGACTTCGTCCGCAAGTACGGCTTCAACGGCGTCGACGTCGACTACGAGTACCCGACCTCGATGAAGGACGCCGGCAACCCGCTGGACTGGCAGCTCGCCAACGCCAAGCGCGGCTCGCTGGCCAAGGGGTACGCGGCGCTGATGAAGACCCTGCGGGAGAGCCTGGACAGGGCGGGTGCCGCCGACGGCCGGCACTACCTGCTGTCGGTCGCGGCACCGTCCTCCGGCTACCTGCTGCGCGGCATGGAGACCTTCCAGGTGGCGCAGTACCTGGACTACGTCAACATCATGTCGTACGACCTGCACGGTGCCTGGAACAAGTACGTCGGTCCGAACGCCTCGCTCTACGACGACGGCAAGGACGGCGAGTTGGCGGCGGCCAACGTGTACGGCACCGGGCAGTACGGCGGCATCGGCTACCTGAACGCCGACTGGTCGTACCACTACTTCCGCGGTGCGATGCCGGCCGGCCGGATCAACGTCGGCCTGCCGTACTACACCCGTGGTTTCAAGAACGTCCAGGGCGGCACCAACGGCCTCTGGGGCACCGCCTCGGCGACCGGCTGTCCGGCCGGTTCCGGGCTGACCTCCTGCGGTGACGGCGCGGTCGGCATCGACAACATCTGGAACGACAAGGACACCGCGGGCAAGGAGTCCCCGGCCGGGTCGAACCCGATGTGGCACGCCAAGAACCTGGAGAAGGGCATCCTGCCCGACTACCTGGCCAGGTACGGCGTGACCGACACCGCCCTGCAGGGCAGCTACACCCGCAACTACAGCTCCAGCCTGGTGGCGCCGTGGCTGTGGAACGACGCCAAGAAGGTGTTCCTGTCCACCGAGGACGAGCAGTCGGTGGGTGCCAAGGCGGACTACATCGTCAACCAGGGCGCCGGCGGTGCGATGATCTGGGAGCTCGCGGGCGACTACCGGTGGGACGCCACCGCCAACGGCGGCAAGGGCGAGTACGTCCCCGGCTCGACGCTCACCTCGCTGATGTACGACAAGTTCAAGGCGGCGAGCCCGTACGGGGCGGTCCGCTCGACGGTGGCGCTGCCGCAGCAGACCCTGCCGATCGACGTGTCGTTCACCAACTTCGCGCTGGGCGACTCCAATTACCCGATCAACCCGAAGCTGCACATCGTCAACAACTCGACGCTGACCCTGCCGGGCGGCACCGAGTTCCAGTTCGACTACTCCAACTCGGCGCCGGGCAACGCCAAGGACCAGTCCGGCTTCGGGCTGCAGGTGATCCGGCAGGACAACCCGGGGCCGGGCAACGTGGGCGGGCTGAAGGGCACCTACAACCGGGTGTCGGTCAAGCTGCCGGGCTGGCAGTCGCTGGCGCCGGGCGCCTCGGTCGACATGGACTTCGTCTACTACCTGCCGGTGTCCACGCCGTCGAACTGGACGGTCAACGTGGGCGGGACGCTGTACGGGCTCAAGGGCGACCTGACCCGGGGCGCGGTGGACGGCGGCACGCCGACTCCGACCGCGACCGCGACTCCGACTCCGACCCAGACGGCCACGCCGACCCCGACCCCGACGCCGACCGCGACTCCGACGGCCACGGCCACGGCGACGCCGACCGGCACGCCCACCCCGACCGCGACCCCGACCTCCGGCGCCTGCACGGCCGCCCCGGCATGGGACGCGGGCACCACCTACGCGTCGCCGACCAAGGTGTCCTGGAAGGGCCACTACTACCAGAACAAGTGGTGGACCAAGGGCGACGACCCCACGGCCGGCGGCGCCTGGGGCGTCTGGAACGACCTCGGGGCCTGCTGAGCCCGACGGCGGTCACCCGAGGTGGGGAACGGCGGTGGCGGCACACCCGGTCGGGGGGTGTGCCGCCACCGCTCCGTCGGTCCCGGGCCTCGTTCCTAGGCGTCGATCTTGAGGTCGCGCAGCAGCTTGGCGACGTGGCCGGTGGCCTTGACGTTGTACAGCGCGCGCTCGACGTTGCCCTGCTCGTCCACGATGATCGTGGAGCGGATCACGCCGAGGTAGGTGCGGCCGTAGTTCTGCTTCTCGCCGTAGGCGGCGTACGCCTCCAGGACCGCGTGGTCCGGGTCGGAGAGCAGGGTGACCTTGAGGTCCTCCTTCTCGCGGAACGTGCCGAGCTTCTCCGGCTGGTCCGGCGAGATGCCGATGACGTCGTAGCCGGCGCCCGCGAAGACCTCCAGGTTGTCGGTGAAGTCGCAGGCCTGCTTGGTGCAGCCGGGGGTGAGCGCGGCCGGGTAGAAGTAGACGACGACCTTGCGGCCCAGGTGGTCGGCGAGGGAGACCTGGTTGCCGTCGGCGTCGGACAGGCTGAAGGCGGGCGCGGTGTCGCCGGGCTGGAGGCGCTCAGTCACGGTCGTACTCTCCTGGGAGCTGGGACGGGCGGTCGTACCACGGCAAACTTACCTCCGTTGGTGGGTGGGGCCGCGCGTCCGTGCTCGGCAGCTGACAAACTGGGTTGGTCGCACAGGACGACAGGACGACATCGGCAAGTGAATGGGGTGGCCCGAGTGGGCGAGGCGAGCACGCAGGACAAGCCGGCGCGGACGGCTGCGCAGATCGAGGCGGACATCGAGCGCACCCGCGACCGGCTGGCGGCGAACCTGGACGAGCTGGCCGTACGGATCCACCCGAGCACCATCTCCGCGCAGGTCAAGGCCAAGGCGATGGCCACCGTCGAGGAGAAGACGGCTCGGGCCTACGTGGCCGCGAACGGCCTGGTGGAGCAGGTGAAGGCGCAGTTCGTGGACGAGAAGGGGCAGCCGCGCAAGGAGCGGATCGTCCCGGCCGCGCTGGTCGGCCTCGGCCTGGTGGCGCTGCTCGCCTCGTCCCGCAAGCGCCGCAAGGACTGAACCGTGGTGCCGGAGGGGCCGGAGCGCCGTCGGGCGGTCCGGCCCTTCCGCATGCCGGGCCAGCGTCACGCTCCGCGCCCGGGGGCGGTACCTTCGGGACCGTGAGTACGAACGACGACCCGACCCAGTCCGACCACGGGCACGACGCGGTGCGGCACGACCGGCTGGGCGAGAAGCTGCCGATCCGGATGCTGCACGACCGGGTGCTGGTGCGCATCGAAGGCGGCGAGGGCGAGCGCCGCTCGACCGGCGGCATCCTGATCCCGGCGACGGCTGAGCTGTCCAAGCGCTGTACCTGGGCGGAGGCCGTGGCGGTGGGCCAGAGCGTGCGCTCGGTGGAGCCCGGTGACCGCGTGCTGTACGACCCGGAGGACAAGCTGGAGGTCGAGGTGCGCGGCGCCACCTATGTGCTGCTGCGCGAGCGCGACCTGCACGCGGTGGCGGCGTCCCGCTTCGGCGACACCGAGGGGTCGACCGGCCTCTATCTGTGACCCCGGCGGTCGGCTGTTCGCGGTCGGCTGTTCGCGCTCGGCTGGGTTGCTCGGTGAGTTCGCCGGGCGGGTGGTGGAGCAGTCGGCCGGGCCTGTCGGTGTCGGCCGCTAAGGTCCGGGCATGAGTGTCCCGGTGATCGGTGGGGTGGAGCGGCGGGCCCGGTTGGGGCGCCGGCAGTTGTTGGCGCCCTCGGTGCGGGCGGCGCGGGTGGAGGACGTGGCCGACGCGGTGGTCGGGCTGCACGCGACGGACGCCGCGACGGTGTACCTGTCGGCCTGTGCGCGGCTGGCGGAGCCGGCGACGGCGGAGGTGGACCGGGCGCTGTACGAGGACGTCTCGCTGGTGAAGCTGCTGTCGATGCGGCGGACGATCTTCGCGGTGACGGAGGGCCTTGCCCCGTACGTGAGTTCGGCGGCGGCGCGGGCGATCGCGGCGAAGGAGCGGGCGACGCTGCTGAAGCACCTGCGCGACCACGCCGAGGGCTGGGACGAGGCCCGGCTGGCGGCGGCGGAGCGCGAGGTGCTGGCCGCGCTGGCCGTGCGCGGCGAGGCGACGACCAAGGAACTCGGCGATGACGTCCCGCAGTTGCGCGAGACGATGCTGATGTCGGCGGGCAAGGCGTACGAGGCGAAGCAGAGTGTGGGCAGTCGGCTGCTGCGGCTGCTGGCCTCGGACGGGCACGTGCGCCGGTGCCGGCCGCGCGGGTCGTGGCTGAGCAGCAGCTATCCGTGGGCGCTGGTGCCGCAGTGGCCTGAGGTGCCGGTGCGGGAGGCGAAGGCGGAGGTGGTGCGGCGCTGGCTGGCGGCGTACGGCCCGGCCACGGTCGAGGACGTGAAGTGGTGGACGGGCTGGACGCTGGGGGACGTCCGCCGGGCGCTGGCGGACGTGGCCGCGCGGGACGTGGCGCTGGCGGACGGTGCGGCCGCCCTGATGCTGCCGGGGGACGAGGGGCCGGTGGCGGCGCCGGAGCCGTGGGCGGCGCTGCTGCCGGCGCTGGACCCGGCGGTGATGGGCTGGCGCGGGCGGGACTGGTACCTGCGGCCGGAGGACGTGCCGGCGCTGTTCGACCGGGCGGGCAATGCCGGGCCGACGGTGTGGTGGTGCGGCGAGGTGGTCGGCGGCTGGGCGCAGCGGGCGGACGGCGAGGTGGTGTGGCGGCTGTTCCGGGACGTCGGGGCGGAGGCGGAGCGGGCGGTCGCGGTGGAGGCCGGGCGGCTGGCGGGGTGGTTGGGGGAGGTGCGGGTGACGCCGCGGTTCCGGACGCCGCTGGAGCGGGAGCTGGCGTCCGGTTAGGCCACCGGGCCGGCCGTCGTCACCGGGCCGGCGTCGTCACCGCGTCGTCACCGGGCCGGCGCCGGCGCCGGCACCGTCGCCGGGGCGGTGGGTCCGGTGGTGGGGGTGGGCGGGTTGCTGGGCCGGGCGGGCCGGGTCTGGGTGGGCCGGGTGCTCGGGGTGGGCTGTTCCTGGCTGGGGCTGGGCTGGGGGTTCTGCGGGCTGGGGGCGTCGGGGCCGGGCTGGTCGGTGGCGGGGGGCGCGCTGGGGGCGTGGCTGGGGGTGGTGGCCGCGGGGGCGCCGGTGGTGGCGGTGCTGGGGGTGGTGCTCGCGCTCGGGCTGGTGGTGCCGGTCGTGGTGGGCCAGGTGTCGGCGCCGGGGTTGCCGTGGCCGGTTTGCAGGTCGAACTGCTGGGTGGGGGTGCCGTTCAGGGCGGCGGTCATGTAGTCGGTCCAGATCTTGGTGGGGAAGGCGCCGCCGTTGATCCGGGTGAGGCCGGCGGTGCCGGACAGCGGCTCCTTGGCGTGGCTCTTCGGGTTCTCCCGGAACAGGCCGACGGTGGTGGTGAGTTCGGGGGTGTAGCCGGCGAACCAGGCGGAGAGGTTGGCGTCGGTGGTGCCGGTCTTGCCGGCGGCGGGGCGGCCGAGGTCGAGGGCGGCGGCGCCGGTGCCGCGGGGGCTGATGACGTCGCGCAGGACGTCGGTGACGGAGTCGGCGATGGTGCGGCCGATGGCGTCGGTGGGCTTGTGGTCGGGCATCTTGGGGACGTCGACGGCACCGCCGGTGTTGACCCGTTCGAGCTTCTCGACGGACCACGGGGTGTGGGCCTGGCCGTGGTTGGCGAGGGTGGCGTAGGCACCGGCGAGGTCGAGGGCGCTGGGGGTGGCGGTGCCGAGGGTCATCGAGGTGTTGGCCGGGTCCATGCCGCGGACGCTGTCGGGGATGCCGAGCTTGATGGCGGTGTCCCGGACGCGGGCGAGTCCGGCGTCGACGCCTTCCTGGGCGTAGACGGAGTTGACGGACTTCACCATGGCGTGGCGCAGGGTGATGTTGCCGTAGTCGACGTCGTCCTCGTTGGGCGGCGCGTACGGGGTGGGGCCGCCGGTGACGGGGCGTTCGCTGGTGCCGTCGTAGCGGGTCTCGGTGGTGATCGGGCGGCCGTCGACGGTGTGCTGGGCGATCAGGCCGGCGGCGAGGTCGACCGGTTTGAAGGTGGAGCCGATCTGGTTGTCCTGGCGCAGGGCGTCGTTGTAGGGCTGTTTGGCGTAGTCGGGGCCGCCGTAGACGGCGACGACGCGGCCGGTGGCGGGCTCGACGGAGGCGCCGGCGACCCGGACGTCGGTGTCGGTGGCGGGGCGGGCCTTGGGGTCGAGTTCGCCGGTGAGTTCGTCCTGGACGGCCTTGACGAAGGCGTCCTGCCTGGGCTTGTCGAAGGTGGTGGTGATCCGCCAGCCGCCGGCCTTGAGGGTGGCGGCGTCGATGGTGCCGGAGGAGATGAGGTAGTCGTCGGCGACGCCGACGAGGTAGCCGGCCTGGCCGGAGAGGCCGGTGGCGGGCTGGGGGTCGATGGGTTCGGGGAAGGTGGTGGCGGTGCGGTCGGCGGTGGTGAGGAAGCCGAGCTGGACCATGCCGTCGAGGGCGTAGTTCCAGCGGGCGACGGCCTTCTCGCGGTTGGCGGGGGTGGCGGTCTTGACGTCGTAGAGGCTGGGGGCCTGGAGCAGGGAGGCGAGGTAGGCGCCCTGGCCGAGGGTGAGTTGGGAGACGTCGACGCCGTAGTAGGCGTGGGCGGCGCTCTGGATGCCGTAGGCGCCGCGGCCGAAGTAGCTGCTGTTGAGGTAGCCGGCGAGGATGTCCTTCTTGTCGCGCTGCTGGTCGACCTTGAGGGCGATGAAGAGTTCGCGGCCCTTGCGTTCGAAGGTCTGGTCCTGGGTCAGGTAGTAGTTCTTGACGTACTGCTGGGTGATGGTGGAGCCGCCCTGCATGCCCTTGCCGAGCAGGGTGTTCCAGCCGGCCCGGACCATGCCCTTCAGGTCGATGCCGCGGTTCTGGTAGAAGGTGCGGTCCTCGGCGGAGACGACGGCCTGCTGGGTCTGCAGCGGGATCTGGTCGATGGTGACGTCGGTGCGGTTGACGGCTCCGGTGCGGGCGATCTCGGTGGTGCCGTCGGCGTAGAGGTAGATGTTGTTCTGGGCGACGGCGCGGGCGTTGGGGTCGGGCACCGGGACGATGACGTAGAGCACGGCGAAGGCGCCGACGGCGAGCAGGAGCAGCGCGGTGAGGGTGCCGAGGGTGATCCGCCAGGTGGGCAGGAGCCGGCGCCAGAGGGGGAGGGCGCGGCGGGCTTCGCGGCGGGCGGCCCGTTTGGCCTGGCGGCGGGTGCTCAACGTCATGGCGGGATTATCTGCTATTTGACGCGGGTTCAGCGGCGGCGGGGGCTCTGAGGTGCGTGGTTGTGCGGACCGTGTCGCGTGCCCCGTGGTGCGTCGGAAAACCGGGTGCGGGCTGTGGGGGCCGGCGGTACGGTGAAAGGTGCACATCGCATAGCGCACCGATTTCTGAACATCGCACCGACTTTCGGCAGCTCCGCCCGTCCGGCCCGGCACCCCCGGGTGTGGCCGGTCGGAGCCGTTGGGGTGTGGGCGGGTGCCTGCGGGTATCCGCCTGCCCGTATTTGTCGACAAGGAGACAATATGCAGAACGCTGCACCGGCTGGGGCGAGGCCTCCTGATACCGGGGCCGAGGGCGCGGCTTCCGAGGGCATCGCCTCCGGGGCCGTGGCCCCCGAGGCCGTAGCCTCCGGGACCGTCCTCGGGCTGTACGCCGCCGTCGCCCGCGGCGCCTTCCGCCGCTACTCCACCTACCGGGCCGCCACCCTGGCCGGCACCTTCACCAACACCGTCTTCGGCATCATCCTGGCCTCCTCCTTCCTCGCCCTCTGGCAGGCCCGCCCCAACCTCGGCGGCTACGACCAGGGCCAGGCCGTCACCTACATCTGGGTCAGCCAGGCCATGCTGGTCACCGTCTCGGTCTGGGGCGGCGGCTTCCAGGACGAGCTCCAGGACCGCTTCCGCAGCGGGGACATCGCCGTCGACCTCTACCGCCCGGTCGACTTCCAGGCCTGGTGGCTGGCCACCGACCTCGGCCGGGCCGGCTTCCAGGTACTGGTCCGCGGCACCGTACCGCTGCTGGTCGGCGCGCTGGTGTTCCGCACCCGGATGCCCGAGCACGCGCTGACCTGGGTGTTCTTCCTGTTCTCGGTGCTGCTCGCGCTGCTGGTCAGCTTCGGGATGCGGTTCCTGGTCTCGATCACCGGCTTCTGGCTGCACGACTCGGAGGGGGTGCGCGCGGTGATGCTGGTGGTCTCGATGTTCTTCTCCGGGATGCTGCTGCCGATCGCGCTCTTCCCCGGCCCGCTCGGCGACCTCGCCGGGGTGCTGCCCTGGGCGGCGCTGATCAAGGTGCCGACGGACGTCTTCCTGGAGCGGGCGGACGGCGCCGGGCTGCTCGCGGCGCTGGGCTCCCAGCTCGGCTGGGCGGCCGTGCTGCTCGCCGCCGGGCGGGGCGCGCAGTGGCTGGCGACCCGGCGGGTGGTGGTGCAGGGTGGCTGAGTCCTCCGTCACCCGGTCCTCCGTCGCCCGGTCCTCTGCCGTCGAGCAGTCGTCTGCCGTCGAGCAGTTCACCGCCGAGCGCTTCACCGCCGAGCCGCTCGCCGCCGAGCCGTTCCTCGCCCGGACGTCCTGGGCGGTCCGCTCCTGGTGGCTGTGCGCCCGGATGTGGATGCGCTCGATGATGGCCTACCGGGCCTCCTTCCTGCTCAACCTGCTGGCCAGCCTGGTCACCCACTCGCTCGACTTCGTGGTGCTGGTGATCATGTTCCGGCACACCGACCAACTCGGCGGCTGGCGACTGCCGGAGATCGCCTTCCTGTACGCCACCGCGACCTTCTCGCTCGGCATGGCCAACCTGCTGGTCGGCTCGGCCGACGGCCTGGGCGCGCGGATCATGAACGGGACGCTGGACACCATGCTGATCCGCCCCGCCCCCGCGCTCTCCCAGCTGTGCGCCGAACGCTTCTCCCTGCGCCGGCTCGGCCGCCCGATCCAGGCCGTGCTCGTGCTCGCCTGGTCGCTGGCCACCCTGGACGTGCACTGGACCTGGGACCGGGTGCTGCTGGTGCCCGTCCTGCTGCTGTGCGGCAGCGTCATCTTCGGCGCGATCTACGTCGGCGGCGCCACCGTCCAGTTCTGGTGGGGCGAGTCCAAGGAGATCCAGAACTCCTTCACCTACGGCGGCGCGACCCTGCTGCACTACCCGCCGACCGTCTTCGCCAAGGAACTGGTCGCCGGGGTGGTCTTCGGCGTGCCGCTGGCCTTCGTCAACTGGCTGCCCTCCCTGCGCATCCTCGGCCGCCCCGACCCGCTCGGGCTGCCCACCGCCTTCCAGTACGCCTCCCCGGTCGCCGCCGCGCTGTGCGTCGCCGCCGCCGGGCTCGCCTGGCGGGCCGGGCTGCGCGCCTACCGCGGCACCGGCAGCTGAACTCCCCCTGCTCCGTGAGGAATCCGAATGGCACTGATCGAACTCCAGGACGTCCGGCGCACCTTCACCGTGCGGGCCCGCACCGGCCGGTTCAACCGGGTCAAGCGCGAGGTGCGCGCGGTGGACGGGCTCAGCTTCACCGTCGAGGCCGGCGAGTGCGTCGGCTACATCGGGCCCAACGGCGCCGGCAAGTCGACCACCATCAAGATGCTCACCGGCATCCTCGTCCCCAGCTCCGGCCGGCTGCGCGTCGCCGGGGTCGACCCGGCCCGCCAACGGGTCGCGCTGGCCCGCCGGATCGGCGTCGTCTTCGGCCAGCGCACCACCCTGTGGTGGGACCTCCCGCTGCGCGACTCCTTCGAACTCGCCCGCCGGATCTACCGGATCCCCGACCGGCGGTACCGCGAGAACCTCGGCCGCTGCGTCGAACTGCTCGATCTGGAAGGCCTGTTGGACACCCCCGTGCGCCAGCTCTCGCTCGGCCAGCGGATGCGCGGCGACCTCGCGGCGGCCCTGCTGCACGACCCCCAGGTGCTCTACCTGGACGAGCCGACCATCGGCCTGGACGTGGTCAGCAAGGGCAAGGTGCGCGAGTTCCTGCGCGAGGTCAACCGGGACCGCGGCACCACCGTGCTGCTCACCACCCACGACCTCACCGACATCGAGCAGCTCTGCGACCGGGTGATGGTCATCGACCACGGCCGGGTCGTCCACGACGGCGGACTGGACGGGCTGCACGCCGCCGGGCGCAGCGAGCGGACGCTGGTGGTCGACCTGGCCGAGGCCCGGCCGGCGATCGAGGTGGCCGGGGCGCGGGTGGTGAAGGTCGAGGGGCCGCGCCAGTGGCTGGCCTTCCCGGCGCAGGAGAGCGCGGCGCCGATCGTGGCGGCGGTCGCGGAGCGGTACCCGCTGGTGGACCTCTCGGTGCGCGAGCCGGCCATCGAGGACGTGATCGCGCGGATGTACGCGGAGGTCGCGATCGGCTGACGGCGTCCGGGGCCGAGGCCTCGGGCGGGGGCCGAACCCGGCCGGCTGACGCATCGGGCGGGGGCCGAACGCGGCCGGCCCGTCAAGCTGGTGTTCGGTTCCGGTCACCCGTCCGGGGAGGGCACGTGACTCCCCGGCGGGCGGCCGAGTTGGACGGTGCATCGCCGCCGGTCAGCCCACGCGCCGGCGCACCGTCAGCCCGGAGGCCCGCCGCCCGATGACCGTACCCGACGTGACCGTGGTGGTCGCGGTCTACAACACCATGCCGTACCTCACCGCCTGCCTGGACTCGCTGGTCGGGCAGTCCCTGGCGCCGGGGCGGCTGGAGGTGGTGGTCGTCGACGACGGCTCCACGGACGGTGGCGAGGCGCTGCTGGACGAGTACGCGGCCCGGCACCCGGGGCTGTTCCGGGTGGTCCACCAGCCCAACTCTGGCGGCCCGGCGGCCCCGACCAACCGCGGCCTGGACCTGGCCCGCGGCCGCTACGTGCTGTTCCTCGGTGCCGACGACTGGCTGGGCGCGGAGGCGCTGGAGCGGCTGGTCGCGGCCGCCGACGCCTGGGGTTCGGACGTGGTGGTGCCCAAGCACGTCGGGGTGAACGGGCGGCTGGTGCCGCAGGGCATCTTCCACGCGGACGCCGAGTCGGTCGGTTTCGCGGACTCGGCGCTGGCCTGGGCGCTGGCGGACACCAAGCTGTTCCGGCTGGACCTCGTCCGGCGCCACGGCCTGCGCCGCAACGAGGGGTTGAAGGTCTTCTCGGACCAGCCGTTCACCCTGGAGGCCTGCCTGCGGGCGGACCGGGTGTCCGTCCTCGCCGACTACGACTGCTACTTCCTGGTGCTGCGCGAGGACCGCGGCAACGTCACCGAGCGGGCCTCGGTGCTGGACCGGCTGCGCGGGATCGCCGCCCTGCAGCAGGTGGCCGCCGAACTGGCCGATCCGGGCGAGGAGTTGGACGCCATCCGGGTTCGCAGCTTCGCCTGGGACGTACCCCGGCTGCTCCAGGACGGCTTCCTGCTGCTGGACGACGGGCTGCAGCGGCGGGTGTGCGCCGAGGTCGGCCGGATGATCGAGCGGTTCGGCGCCCGCGAGGTGTACCACCGGCTGCCGGTCGCCGAGCGGCTGCGGCTCGAACTCGCCGCCGCCGTACGGCCGGAGGCGCTGCGCGACCAGATCCGCTACGAGGCCGCGCACGGCGAGCCGCCGGTGGTGGCGGACGGGTGGCGGCACTACGCGGGCTACCCGGCGTTCCGGGACGCCCGGCTCGGCCTGCCCGACGAGCTGTTCCTGCTGCGGGAGGAGCCGCCGGCCGTCGCCGTACCGCCGCTCAACCTCGCCCAGCAGCTGTGGCGCGGCGTCGTCCCGGAGCAGTTGCGGCGCGGACTGCGGCGCCACCCGGTGTGGCGCCGGCTCGCCAACTCGGTGAACGGAGGACGGGGATGACCGCCCTGGACGTCTGCGTGGTCGGGCTCGGCAAGCTCGGCCTGCCGCTGGCGGTGCAGTTCGCGCGGAAGGGCCACCGGGTGGTCGGGGCGGACATCGCGCCCCGGGTGGTGGAGAGCGTCAACCGGGGCGTGCCGCCGTTCCCCCGGGAGGAGGGGCTGGACGAGGCGCTCAAGCGGGTGGTCGCCGAGGGCCGGCTGCGGGCCACCACCGACACCACGGCCGCGGTGGCCGGCTCGGCGGCCGTCGTCCTGGTCGTCCCGCTGGTCACCGCCGCCGACGGCACCCCGGACTTCGCGCTGCTCGACGCGGCCACCGACGCCGTCGCGGCCGGGCTGCGCCGGGGCGCGCTGGTCAGCTACGAGACCACCCTGCCGGTCGGCACCACCCGGGAGCGCTGGGCGCCCCGGCTGGCGGCCGGCTCCGGGCTGGCGCCCGGGGCGGAGTTCGCGCTGGTGTTCAGCCCGGAGCGGGTGCGCACCGGGCGGGTCTTCGCGGACCTGCGGCGCTACCCCAAGCTGGTCGGCGGCCTGGACGCCTCCTCGCTGCGGCGCGGCGCCGAGTTCTACCGGGCGGTGCTGGACTTCGACCCGCGCCCCGACCTGCCCCGGCCCAACGGGGTGTGGGAGCTGGCCTCGGTGGAGGCGGCCGAGTTCGCCAAGCTCGCCGAGACCACGTACCGGGACGTCAACATCGCGCTGGCCAACCAGTTCGCCCGGTACGCGGACCGGGTCGGGGTGGACTTCGCGGAGGTCGCCGACGCCTGCAACTCGCAGCCGTACAGCCACCTGCACCGGCCGGGCATCGCCGTCGGCGGGCACTGCATCCCGGTGTACCCGCGGCTGTACCTGTGGAACGACCCGGCCGCCACGGTGGTCCGGGCAGCCCGGGAGGCCAACCTGGAGGTGCCCGGGTACGCGGTCGGGGTGCTGGCCGGGGCCCTCGCCGGGGTGCTGCCGGGCGGGATCGCCGGGCAGGGGGTGCTGGTGCTGGGGGCCGCGTACCGGGGCGGCGTCAAGGAGACGGCGTACTCGGGGGTGTTCCCGCTGGTGGCGGCGCTGGAGGCGGCCGGGGCCAGGGCGTACGTCGCCGATCCGCTGTACCGGGCGGAGGAGCTGACGGCGCTCGGGCTGCCGGCGTACGGCGGGGAGCCGGTGGTGGCGGCGGTGCTGCAGGCGGACCACCCGGAGTACCGGGAGCTGGGGCCGGCGGACCTGCCGGGGGTGGTGGTGCTGCTGGACGGGCGGCGGTGCACGGATCCGGCGCGGTGGGCGGGGGCGGGGGTGCGGAGGATCGTGCTGGGCGGGGCGTGAGCCGGGTTCGGGCGTGAGCCGGGTTCAGGGCGTACGGCTGGTTCAGGTCGGACCGTGCTGGGCGGCTGGTTCCGGGCGGGGCGGCCGGGTTCGGGCGGGGGCAGGGGGCGCGGAGTAGGGGCGCGGCCGAGGGTTCGGGGCGGGTGATCGTGGGGCACGCCTCCGTCCGCGCCGGGCACCGGGCAGACTGGCGGGGTGAGTGACGAAGCCTTCAGCGGGACCGGCCCCGGGGTCCGGTTCACCGCGGCCGACGAGCAGAAGAGACACGGCGTCCGCCGGATGAAGACCATCGCGACCGGCCTGCTGGCCTTCGCGACCCTGGTCTTCGCCCTCGCGACCTGGGCCAAGGCGGCCGGCGCCGGCGCCTGGGCCGGGTACGTGGCGGCCGCCGCCGAGGCGGGCATGGTCGGCGCGCTGGCGGACTGGTTCGCCGTGACGGCCCTGTTCCGCCGTCCGTTCGGCCTGCCGATCCCGCACACCGCGATCATCCCGACCAAGAAGGACGCGTTCGGGCGCTCGCTCGGCGAGTTCGTCGGCGACAACTTCCTGGCCGGCCACGTGGTGCGCGGCCGGCTCGCCGCGCTCGGCGTCGGCCGTCGGCTGGGGGAGTGGCTGGCCACGCCGGGCAGCGCCGAGCGGGTCACCAAGGAGGCCTCGGCGGCGCTGCGCGGGCTGCTCGCGGTGCTGCGCGACGACGACGTGCGGGCGGTGGTCGCCGAGGCGGTGACCAGGCGGGCCGCCGCCACCTCGGTGGCCGAGCCGATGGGCCGGATGCTGGGCAAGGTGGTCGCGGACGGCGGGCACCACGGGGTGGTGGACCTGGTCACCGTCCGGGCACACGGCTGGCTGACCGCCAACCACGAGGACGTGGTCCGCAAGGTCACCCAGAAGACCCCGGGCTGGACCCCGCGGTTCCTCGACCAGCAGGTCGGCGAGCGGGTCTACAAGGAGCTGTTGCGCTTCGTCACCGACATCCGGGACGACCCCGAGCACCCGGCCCGCGGCGCGATCGACAACTTCCTCGCCGACTTCGCCACCGAGCTGCAGACCGACCCGGAGACCATCGCCCGGGTCGAGCGGGCCAAGGGCGAGCTGCTGGCCCGCCCCGAGGTGCAGGACCTGATCAACTCCACCTGGGCGGCCGTGCGCACCCTGGTGATGGGCGCGGCCGAGGACGAGGACAGCGAACTGCGCCGGCGCATCCGCGACGGCGTGCACGGCTTCGGCGAGCGCCTGGCCACCGACACCAAGCTGCAGGCCAAGGTGGACGGCTGGCTGCAGGACGCCGCCCAGTACCTGGTCGACACCTACCGGGCCGAGATCACCTCGCTGATCTCGGAGACGGTGGCGGGCTGGGACGCCGACGACGCCTCGCGCAAGATCGAGGCCAACGTCGGCCGGGACCTCCAGTTCATCCGGATCAACGGCACCGTGGTCGGGGCGCTGGCCGGGCTGCTGATCCACACCGTGGCGGTCGCGCTCGGGGGCTGATCACCCACCGGCCGCCCGGCTTTGCGCCTATCCTGGGCCGACGTTCGCGATACGCGCGTAGAAGGCGCAGCGTCGAAGGCGCGGCCCGGAAGGTGCGGCGCAGGAGGCGCGGCCCGGAAGGCGCGGCGCAGAAGCAGAAGGAGAAGGGAACCACCGTGGTCCAGCCGGACGGAAGTCGGATCGGAAACCCCACTGGCAGCACCCCCGGCGGCACCGCCGACCGGAGCATCGAGGCGTTCATCGCCGGGATGCCCAAGGCGGAGCTGCACGTCCACCACGTCGGCTCGGCCTCGCCGCGCGTCGTCGCCGACCTGGCCGGGCGGTACGCCGGCAAGTCCGCGGTGCCGACGGACCCGACGGCGCTCGCCGAGTACTTCACCTTCACCGACTTCGCGCACTTCATCGAGGTCTACCTGAGCGTGGTGGACCTGATCCGCGACGCCGAGGACGTCCGCGCGCTCACCTACGGCGTGGCCGAGGACATGGCCCGGCAGAACATCCGCTACGCCGAGCTGACCCTCACGCCGCACTCCTCGGTCAAGCGCGGCATCCCCGACGTGGCCTTCATGGAGGCGATCGAGGACGCCCGGCTGCGCGCCGAGAAGGACCTCGGCGTGGTGCTGCGCTGGTGCTTCGACATCCCCGGCGAGGCGGGCCTGGAGGCGGCCGAGATCACCGCCCGGCTGGCCACCGACCTCGCCCCCGAGGGCCTGGTCAGCTTCGGCCTGGGCGGCCCCGAGATCGGCGTGCCGCGGCCGCAGTTCAAGCCGTACTTCGACCGGGCCCGGGCGGCCGGCCTGCGCTCCGTCCCGCACGCCGGCGAGACCACCGGGCCGGAGACGGTCTGGGACGCCATCCGCGAGCTCGGCGCCGAGCGCATCGGGCACGGCACCCAGGCGGTGAAGGACCCGGCGCTGCTCGACCACCTGGGCGAGCACCGCATCCCGCTGGAGGTCTGCCCGACCTCCAACATCGCCACCCGGGCGGTGGGCCGGATCGAGGACCACCCGATCAAGCGGATGGTCGAGGCCGGGCTGCTGGTGACGGTCAACAGCGACGACCCGCCGATGTTCGGCACCGACCTCAACACCGAGTACGCGGTGGCGGCGCGGCTGCTGGGGCTGGACGAGACCGGGGTGGCGGCGCTGGCGCGCAACGCGGTCGAGGCCTCGTTCCTGGAGCGGCCGGGCAAGGCCCGGCTGGTCGGCGAGATCGACTCCTACCTGGCGGGCTGGCAGCAGCTGCGCTGACGTTCCCGCGGGTGTCCCGCTGCCGGCGTTCCCGCTGGTGAACCGCCCCGTCGACCTCCGGTCGGCGGGGCGGTTCCGTTGTGGCGCCTGACCCCTTCGGGTGATGGTGCCACAGTGGTGCCACAAATGGCTCGACATGGCACCACTGCTGTGCCATGCTCTAGCCATGGACCTCACGCCGTACGTCGACAACCTCCGGAACGAGCTCGCGGTGGCCGCCGCCACCGGTGGGGACGAAGCGCGGGCGCTGGCCGATCGGCTGACGCTCCCGCTGGAGTCGGCCGTGCGACTCACTCTGCTCAACGCCCTTTCGGCCGCCATGGGCGAAGTCACCCGTGACCTCGCCCCGGGCTCGGTGGACGTACGCCTGCGCGGCCTCGATCCCGAGTTCGTGGTGACGGCGCCGCCCGGCTCCGGCGCCTTCCACGGCGACGCGCCGGCGGTGGCGCCGGGCGTGGTGCCGGGCGTGATGCCATCGGTGGTGCCGCCGATAGTGCCACCGGTGACGCCGGGGGTGGCGCCGGAGTCGGACGAGACGGGCACCGCCCGGATCAACCTGCGCCTGCCCGCGCACCTCAAGGCCAGGGCGGAGGAGGCCGCCGGACAGGAGGGCCTCTCCCTCAACGCCTGGCTGGTCCGGGCCGTCGCCGGCGCGCTGGACGGCGGACAGCCTGCCGCCCGCCCGGCGGCCGACCTCGGCGTCCGTACCACGCGCGGCGTCGGCGGCCAGGGCTTCACCGGCTGGGTCCACTGACGCCTCCGCACCATCCGACCTTCTGCCCCTGCAACGTCACCCCCGCTCCGACCAGCGGGAACACCCACACGAGTCAAGAGGACGGGACAGCCATGCCTACGTACGAGACTGACGGACAGATCTCCGTCTCGATCGAGTTCGAGATCGGCTCGGTCTGGATCCGGGCGAGCAAGCGCACCGACACCGTGGTCGAGGTCCGGCCCACCAGCGCCAGCAGGGACGCGGACGTCAAGGCGGCCGAGCTCACCCAGGTCGACTTGTCCGGCGGCCGGCTCACCCTCAAGGGCCCCAAGCAGCGCACCGTGTTCTCCAGCAAGAAGGGCTCGATCGACGTCACGGTCGAGCTGCCCGCCGGCTCCGAGGTGCACGCCGACTCCCCGATGGCGGACTTCGTCACCGAGGGCCCGCTCGGCGACTGCCGGATCAAGACCTCCATGGGCCGGATCCAGCTCGACCGGGCCGCGAGCGCCCGGCTCAAGACCGACATGGGCGACATCCGGGTCGGCACCGTCACCGGCGGCGCCGAGGTCACCGGCTCCGGCCGGATCGAGGTCGGCTCCGTCGGCGGCCGGCTGACGGTCAAGAACAGTAACGGCGACACCGAGATCGACGAGGTCCGCGGCGAGCTGACGGCCAACTCCTCCAACGGCCGGATCCACATCGGCCTCGCCGAGGGGGACGTCGACGTCAGGACGGCGAACGGCCACATCCGGCTCGGCCAGGTCGTCCGGGGCAAGGTCGGCCTGCAGGCCGGCGTGGGGGACATCGAGATCGGCATCGCCGAGGGCACAGCGGCCTGGCTCGACGTGCACAGCAAGTTCGGCGCCGTCCGCAACGCCCTCGGCCCGGCGGACGGTCCGGGCGACGCCCGGGAGACGGTCGAGGTCCGCGGCACCACCCAGGTCGGCAGCATCCTCGTCCGGAGGGCCTGATGGCGGCGACCACGGCAGCGGCCGCGACGACGGCTGCGGCGACCTCGGCGGCGATCTCGACGGTCGGGCTGACCAAGAGCTACGGGGACAAGGCGGTGCTCCGGGGCATCGACCTGTCCATCCCGGCCGGCAGCGTGTTCGCCCTGCTCGGGCCGAACGGCGCCGGCAAGACCACCACGGTGGAGATCCTCTCCACCCTGATCCCCGCCGACGGCGGCTCGGCCCGGGTGGCGGGCCACGACGTGGCCCGCCAGGCCGAGGGGGTGCGCAAGGCGATCGGGGTGACCGGCCAGTTCTCGGCGGTGGACAACCTCCTCACCGCCGAGGAGAACCTGCTGCTGATGGCCGACCTCAACCACCTCCGCCGTCGGGAGGGGCGGAGGCGGGCCGAGGGCCTGCTGCGGCGCTTCGACCTCACCGAGGCCGCGCGCAAGCCCGTCGTCACCTTCTCCGGCGGCATGCGGCGCAAGCTCGACCTGGCGATGACCCTGGTCGGCGACCCCGAGGTGATCTTCCTGGACGAGCCCACCACCGGGCTGGACCCGCGCAGTCGGCGCACCATGTGGGAGATCATCCGGGGGCTGGTCGCCGACCACGGGGTGACGATCTTCCTCACCACCCAGTACCTGGAGGAGGCCGACCAACTCGCCGACCGGATAGCCGTCCTGGACGGCGGCCGGATCGTCGCCGAGGGCACCGCCGAGGAGCTGAAGCGGATCGTCCCCGGCGGGCGGATCCGGCTCCAGTTCGCGGACGCCGGCCAACTGGGCACCGCGGCTGCGCTGTTCGAGTACGCCACCGCCGACACCGAGGCCCTGCGGCTGGACATCCCGGCGGACAACTCCGTGCTCACCGTGAAGGCCGTGCTGGACGTCCTCGACAACGCCTCCGTACGGGCCGAGTCACTGGTCGTCGAGACGGCCGACCTGGACGACGTCTTCCTGCAACTCACCGGAGAGGGTGCACGATGAGCACGGCCACCGGAACGGCCGGCTACGCACTCAGCGACGCGCTGACGATGCTCCGCCGGAACCTCAAGCACGCACTGCGGTACCCCTCCCTGACCTTCGCGGTCGTGGTGATGCCGGTGATGATGCTGCTGCTGTTCAACTACGCCTACGGCAGCGCGCTCGGAGCCGGCATCGGCGGCGGCAGCTACATCGACTACGTGGCGCCCGGCATCGTGCTGATGGCGGCCACCTCCGGATCGCTGGTCACCGCGATCGGCATCTGCACCGACATGACCGAAGGCATCGTCAACCGCTTCCGCACGATGGCGATATCGCGCTCCGCCTTCCTGGCCGGGCACGTGGTCGGCAGCGTCATCCAGACCATGATCGGACTGGTCCTGGTGGTCGGTGCGGCCCTGGCGATGGGCTTCCGGCCCACCGCCGGCCCGGTCGAATGGCTGGCGGCGAGCGGCCTGCTGCTCTTCGTCACCGTCGCCCTGACCTGGATCTCGGCCGGCATCGGCCTGGTCGCCAAGACCGTCGAGAGCGCCAGCAACATGCCGATGCCGCTGCAGTTCCTGCCCTTCATCGGCAGCGCCATCGTCCCGACCGACTCCATGCCGACCGGGCTCCGCTGGTTCGCCGAGTACCAGCCCTTCACCCCGATCATCGAGACCCTGCGCGGCCTGCTGATGGGCACCGGCATCAGCGCCACGTCCGCCTGGAGCGCCCTCGCCTGGTGCGCCGGCCTGACGCTGATCGGCTACTTCTGGTCGCGGAGCATCTTCTACCGGCGGTGACGGGGGTACGGCCGGTAGGAGCCGGTGCGGCGCGGATGGCGGGGAGACCTGCCACCCGGGCCGCACCGGCGTCGCCGTCGTAAAGTCCGCGCCAAGAATGGGCAAAGAGCAATTGGGGGGCGGACGGTGACGACGCGTGACAACTGGATCGCGCGGGGGCTCGGGCCCACAGCACTGGCTGCGCTCGTGGCGTACGCGGCGGGCTGGTACGCCTCCCGCTCGGGCGGGCCGGTGGTGGTCGAGCACCGACTCAACCGCCCGGTGCTCCTGCTCGGTCCGGTGGTGGTGCTGCTCGTGGTCTCGGCGGTGACCGGGACGGGCTCCCGCGGGCGGTTCGCGCAACTCGGCCTCGCGCTCGTCCTGGTGCCCGTCGTCGTCGCCCCGGCGATCGGCGCGATCCGGTCCTGGCTGCTCGACGACGAGACCCACTCGGGGCAGCGCAAGCTCCACCGTGGCCACGGCACACGAGGTCAGGGCCATCACCATGGCCCCGGACGGCCGCCGGGGCAGCCCCACGGTCACACCCCGCTAGCCACCGCCCCCGGCCCGGCGGGCCCCTGTAGTAAAGTCCGCGCAAAGGTCGGCAAAAGACGGCCCGGGGGGACGGATGACGGCGAGACGCCGCTGGCAGATCGCGTGGGGGCTCAGGGGTGCGGCGCTCGCGGCACTGCTGGTGTACCTGCCGGGCTGGCACGCCTCCCGCTCGGGCGGGCTGGTGGTGGTCGAGCACTGGCTCAACCGTCCGGTCCTGCTGATCGGTTCCGCGGTGGTGCTGACCGTGGTCTCGCTGGTGACCGGGCTGGAGTTCCGCACCCGGTTCTCGCAGATCGGCTACGCGGCCCTGCTGGCACCGCTGGTCTTCGCCGGGGTGCCGATCCTGGCCCTGTCCTTCCTGTTCAGCGGCCACGGAGGCCGGGAGGATCGTTTCGTCAGCCCGAACCGCCCGGACCGGGTGCTGACCGTCACCAACGTCGCCTTCTCGATCGACCCGGTCTACCAGGTGGAGTTGGAGGCCGGCAGTGGCTGGTCCGCCCGCCACTGGAGCATGGGCACCTGGAACACCAGGGGCGGCGACTTCGTCCGCATCGACTGGACCGGGCCCGACGAGATCACCGTGACCGGCCGCGAGAAGCGCACCGTCTTCGACGTCCTCCCCGACGGCAGCCTGAGCGAGCCCCGGGTGCTCCCCGCACAGGAGATCGTCGAAGACCGGCCCTAGGGTCCGGTGGTGATCAACAGCCCCTCTAGGCTGGCCCGGTGACACAGGGGATCCGTGGGGGGTGGGGAGCGCGGCCGCGCTGGGTGTGGTGGGTGGCGGCGGTGTGGGTGATCGGGTTCGTCGAGGGCGCGGGGGTGCATGCCTTCGATCTGCTGACCGGGGGGCTGCACGCGTACGGGGCTTGGCCGTTGCCGAGCCAGGTGCTGTTCCACGCCCTGCTGGTGCTCGATCCGCTGGCCGCCGTGCTGGTGACCCGAGGCCGTCCGGCGGGGCCGTCGCTCGGTGCGGCCGTCATGGTGGCCGACCTGACCGCGAACTGGTGGGAGAACTGGGACGGGTTCGTGCGCCATCCGCTGGACTACCTCCAGGGGGTGGTCGGGCTGCCGGCGATGACCCTGTTCGGGCTGTTCGTGTTCACCACCGCGGCGCCGCTCCGCCGGGCGTTCCACCAGGCGTTCAACCGTGCGGGCCGGGGCATGGACCCGCGCGAGGGTGAGGGCGCGGACCGCTCCGCCGACGGGGATCCGCGCGCCCAGGAGGCCTGAGCGCGCGGGGTCCGGGGAGTCGCGGGTCCTGGGAGTCGCGGGTCCGGGGATCGCGGGCCCCGGAAGTCGTGGGGGTCAGCCCGAGGCGGCCGGGGAGCCGCAGAGGGCTTTCTCCTCGAAGGCCCGGTAGAGCCCGGCAGACTTGTCCGGGTCGCTCTTGTCGTACTCGGTGTAGGACAGCGCGTACTGGCGGCTGCCGTCGCGCGTCCCGAACAGGCCGGTGGAGTAGCCGGGGATCTCGCCGGTGTTGCCCCAGACCTGGCCGCAGGAGAGTTCGTAGCGGACGACGCCGAGCCCGTACTGAGCGTGGTCGGGCGCCTGGGGGACGGGGACGGTGGTGGTCATCTCGTCGAGTTGGGCGGGGGCGAGCAGGTGGCCGCCGAAGAGGGCCGCGTGGAAGCGGGTGAGGTCGTCGGTGGTGGAGATGGCGGCGCCGGCCGCGTCGCCGATGGTGGGGGAGAGCCGGGTGACGTCCCCCGGCCCCTCGGGGAACGCGAAGTAGCCGTGCGCGTGCGGGCCGGGGATGGTGGTGGAGGTGGTGGGCAGGGTGGTGTGGCGCAGTCCGAGGGGTCGGAGGATGCGGTTCTGCACTTCCTCGCGCCAGCTGTGCCCGGTGGTCTGCTTGATGAGCATGCCGATGACGACGTAGTTGGTGTTGGAGTAGTGCCAGCCCTGGCCGGGGGCGAAGTACGGGGGTACGGCGGCGCCGATGGCGAGGAGCTGTTCCGGCGTGTATTCGATCCAGCGGCCGGTGGCGAGGAACTGCCGGTTGCCGGCTTCGGTGTTGTCGCGCACCTGCGGGTCGTCGAGGTAGTTCCCCAGTCCGCTGGTGTGGTTGAGGAGTTGGCGCACGGTGATGTTGCCGCCGTTGGGTACGGCGCCGGGCAGGTAGTGCTCGATCGGGTCGTCGAGCCGGATCCGACCTTCTCCGACGAGTTGGAGGGTGACGGTCGCGACGAAGGTCTTGGTGACGCTGGCGATCCGGAACCGCCCGTCGGCGGGGGCGGGCCGGCCGGTGGCCAGGTCGGCGGTACCAGCCGCGCCGCGCCAGACGGCCTGCCCGTGGTCGCGGACTTCGGCGAGGGCGGCGGTGCTGGTGCCCTGGGCGACGAGGGCGTTCAGTTCGGGCTGTAAGTCGGTGGCTGCCCGGGGCTGGTCGGCGGAGGGGGCGGCGACCGCGCTGGGTGCGAGGGTGGAGAGCGAGACGGCGGCCAGGACGGTCGCGGTGCGGAGGGTGGCGCCGATTCGGCGGCGGGCGGGGCGGGTTGTGGTCATGGCGTCACGCTCGCACCGGGTACCGGGGACGGTCCTCCTCCCGGCGAAGGGCCCGGCCCTCCGTCTTCCGGAGGAGAGCCGGGCCTCCGTGTGGAGGATGTGCGGGACGGGTCAGGCCGGACGGGTCGGGCCGGACGGGTCAGGCCGGAGGGGTCACCAGGTGTCGATGCCCATGGTCTTGGCCGCGCTGTGAATGGCGTTGTAGTGCGCGATCGACATGTCGGACTTCTTGTCCTTCGCCGGAAGGTTCTTGTCGGCGGCGCGGAACTCGTCGCGGGCGGCGGCGAGCAGGCTGGTGCCGTACGAGACGGGGACGTCACTGGTGCCGTGGGCCGGGTGGGACTTGGCGGCGGTCTGGCTGCCGGCCTGGGCGAGGATGCTGCGGGCCTGGTTGTAGGCGGCGGCCTTGACCGTCTTCGGGTTGCGGACCTGGGCCTGCACCCCGGCCACCGGCTGGGTCTGCTCGGCGGCCATGGCGACGGGCGCGACGGCGGCGGTGAGGGCGCCGGCGGTCACGACGGTGGCGAGGGCGTTGCGGATGATCCGGTTCATCGCGAAATCCTTCGGTAGGTGTCTCAAGGATTCGCCTCCGCATCGGACTTGGAGGTCGTGGGAGTGCGAACATCTCCGCCCTACCCGGGCTCCCGAGAGCGGAAAACCCGCTTCCGGGTGCTTCATGCGAAAGCGGTGCGATCAGGCCGTTTTCTGGATGTAACGAAGTCCTGTCGTCAGACTGGAAATATGGCTCTCGATCTCTCTCCGGACCCGGTCGCCGCAGGCGACCCCTCCATCCCGCCCGGCCTCGACGAGATCGAGTGGTGGTTCACCGCTGTGGCCGAGGGCCGGGTGGAGCGGGACGCGGCCGACCGCTGGGCGGGTCGCTGGCTGCTCGACGACGGACTGGAGTGGGACGAAGTCTCCCGCTGGGCCCTGGGCTTGCTCTACGGGATCGACCTCGCCACCGGTCCCGGAGGCCCGTACCTGCACGACGACGAGCAGGTACGGGAGTGGCTCGGGGAACTGCGGCGGCGCCGGGCGGGGTGAGGAGCGGGCCCGTCAGCCGTCCTCGCCGTCCCCGCCCGCCCCGCCCCGCCCCGTCCTCGGCGGTGTCGTCGTATTGCGGGGTGCTCGTACGGCGGGGTGGCAGGTCAGGCCTGGGTGCCGAGGGCGTGGACGCCGTTGCGGGTGCTGCGGTAGACGGTCGGGCCGGCGGCGGCCAGCGAGACATCGGTGTACGCGGTGTCGGAGTGGAGCTCCTCCGGTGCGTCCTGCCAGCGCGGGCGGCCGGTGGCGAGGTCGAAGGCGAACAGCCGCTCGTCGTTGGTGCCGACGTACGCGACGCCGTCCGCGACGGTCATCGAGTTCTCCCCGCGGCCGAGCCCCGCGGTCACGGTGGCCGTCCAGCGCGGCTCACCGGTCCCGGTGTCCATCGCGGTCAGCCGCGTTCCGCTGAGGAAGCAGACCGTCCCGGCCGCGGCCGACAGCGGGCAGTTGGTCGAGCCCTGCTGCAGGCGCTGCCAGCGCACCCGGCCGGTGGCCGCGTCCAGGGAGCAGACTTGGGTGGTGCGGGCGCCCTCGGCGGCGTACATCAGCAGGACGGCGCCCTGCTGGACGACGGGGGTGCCGTAGGCGCCGAGGACGGAGTCCTGGGCCCAGCGCTGCTCGCCGGTGCGCGCGTCGAACGCGCGGGCGCCGAACTCCTTGCCGACGGCGTACACGGTGTCGCCGTCCAGGGCCAGGAAGCCCGAGGACCCCAACGGCTTGCTCCAGCGGGGCTCGCCGGTGGCCGTGTCGTAGGCGTGCAGCGAGCCGTCGTGGGCCGCGAACACGCTGCCGCCCCCGATGACCGGGCCCTGTCCCCAGGGCAGGCCGGGCCACTCCGACACCGGTACCTGCCAGCGGACTTCCCCGGTCGCCGCGTCGAGGGTCTGCAGGGAAGTCGAGGCGGCCACGCTCACCACGCCGTCCCCGACCGCGGACGGCCGGCCGCCGTAGCTCGCGGTCACGGGATCGGGCGCGTCGACGGCCCGGCTCCAGCGGACGGCGCCGGTGCGCGGGTCGAGCGCGTGCACGCTGCCGTCGTAGCCCGAGACGTAGAGGCCCTGCTGGGCGCCGTCGGCGAGGACGACCCGCCCGCTCGCGGCCGTCGTGCTCCAGAGCCGGGGGCCGCGGGCGTTCTCCCGGTCGGCCCACCACCGGGCCCCGCCCGCGAGGGCGAGTGCGCCCACGCCTCCGGCGGCGCTCAACAGCAGCCGCCTGCGGTTGATCCGGGGCGGGGCGGGCGGGTTCTGTGCTGCTGCTGCGTCGGAGTTCACGTCGTACATGACTTCGTACCCTGACCTCATGGTTCCCGGTGTCGGTGGCGGAGTCGGCCCGTGGCTGCTACGAGTCGGACCAGGCGCGGGTGGAGAGTACGAGCAGGTAGCCGTCCGGGTCCTGGACGGTCACGCCCCAGGTGTCCCAGTACGGGTTGTGGGCGGGCACCCGCCTGCCGCCGTGCAGTTCCAGCCGCTGGACCAGGGCGTCGTCGACGGGTTCGCCGAGGTAGACGACCAGCAGGTCCTCGGCGGTGGGGCGCGGTTCGACGGGCGCGGCGGGGTCGTTGACGAGTTCCAGGTGCCAGGCGGCGTCGGGCCAGCCGACCATGAGGAGTGAGTGTTCGCCGGGGGTGCCGTCCGTGGTGTGCCGGTAGAGGACGTCGAGGCCGAGGCCGGAGACCCAGAAGTGCTCGGCTGCTTCGAGGTTGCGGGAGGGACGGGCGAGGCGGATGTGCGCGGTGGCGTCGGCCGGCATGGTTCGGGCTCCTGGGGCGGCGGGGTGTGGGTGTGAGCCTAGGGGGCCGGTGATCGGGTGCCATCGGGCGCTGGTCCTAGTCCGCCGGTCGGGGGCGTGGGACCGGGGACGGGGGCGGAAACGCGGACGGGCCCGGCACCTGTGAAAGGTGCCGGGCCCGTCCGACTCTGGAGCGCCAGGCCCGGGTTGCACGGACTCTTCCTACTGAAAGTAGGACGTACTCTGGTAGTACCACTGACGCCTGACGAGGAATCTTCTCCCTCGCGACGAGAAGAACATTAGCAGCTCAGCGCCCGTGATCCAAAATGCGGAGCAACCGGGCCGGGTGGTACGGGACTCGGCGCGGATCTCCCAGCCGCGACGGCGGCCAGGTGCCGGGACGGCGGGCCGGGGGCTAGGAGTTGGTGACGAGGGCGTGGGGGAGACGGCTGTTGTCGGGGGAGGGCAGCCACTGGTGGGCGCGGTAGGCGAGGGCGGAGAGCGCGAGGGGGAGGAGCGGGAGGGGGCCGGCGGTGTGGTGGAGGAGGGCGGCGAGGGCGGCGTCGAAGGCGGGGCGGTCGTCGGCGTCGAGGGCGTGGAGGGCTTGGAGGCCGGGGCTGGCGGCGGTGTCGGCGGGGAGTTCGATCTCGTCGTCGTCGGCGACCTGGGAGAGGAGGCCGGTGGCCAGGTCGTCGGGCTCGGGCATGCCCTCCCAGGTGAAGTAGAAGGCCTCGCCGTGGCGGTCGAAGGTGTCGGTGAGGATCGCGAGGCAGAGGGCGTCGATCCAGCGGCGGGCGCTGATGGGGGCGGGGTCGGCCTCGGCCGCGAGGTCGTAGCTCATCCCGAAGTTCACGTGGTCGAGGAAGACGTGGAAGCGCTCGTGGGGGTAGTAGGCCGTGAAGGAGACCGCGGCGGCTGCGGCTTCGGCGGCGTCGGCGAGGACGGCCTCGGCTTCGGGGGTGGAGAGGGGGATGGTGCCGAGGTGGTCGAGGTAGGCGCGGGAGATGAGGGTCCACTCGTCGGCGGTCATGAGGCCGGCACGGGAGTAGGAGTGGATCTGGCGTCCGATGCTGTTGGCGAAGTCGTCGATCTCGGTAGACATTGACGTATTGAAGCACCGGCCGACAGAGCCGGCCGGTGCGGCTGGAGGCTGGGGTTAGGCGTCGAACTCCCCGTTGCGAATGGCGGAGACGAGGTCGCGCCATTCAGTGGGGGTGAGTTGGGCGATGGCGTCGGGCAGCAGGCTGCTGCGGACAAGGACTGCGTCGGGGCCTATTGCCACCTCGGGGCAGGCGTTGGCGTCGGCGCAGGCCGCAGGACGCTTCCAGTTGAGGTATTTCATCGAGCTACCTTCCCTTGTCGGGTGGTGTTTGATGTCGAACTCGCCGGCACGAACTGCGGTGGTGAGACTGCGCCACTCGGTGTGCTTGAGCGAGGCGGTAGCGTCGGGCAGCAGGCTGCTGCGTAGGTGGGCGGCGTCGGAAGTGATGGCTACCTCCGGGCAGTTGTTGCCATCGCCGCACGCGCTGGGTTTGTGCCAAGCGAGTTCTTCCACAAGGGCCTCACAGGCTGTTCATGATGCTGAAGACCGCATCGCGGGAGGCTGACGGATCGAGCGAGCGATCACGCATCACTCCGATGATGTTCCGGTAGTTCTCCAGCTGGTTCATCTCGGTCAGGAACGCTGGCGATCCTACGGAGTCCAGCTGAACTGTATCGAGGCGGGGCACGGGCCCGCTTGCGTACAGCACGGCCTGACCTGCGCCCTTGAATCCACCAGCTTTGAACTCCAGCACGCGCAGCGTCACGTTGGGAGCTTCCGAGAGTACGAGAAGCTGCTTCAACTGCGCTCTGGCGACCGTGGTTCCGCCGAACTCCATGCGTAGCGCGGCTTCGTGGACAATCGCTTCGTATTCAAGCGGATCACTTCCCGTCAGAAGCTCGGCCCGTCGCATCCGGTTCTCGACTCGGGCTTCGATATTCAGCGGCCGGAGTGGTGGATAGACCTCGCGGAAGATGGCCCGAGCCGTCTCCTCGGTCTGCATGAGGCCTGGCGCATGGCAGATCTGATAAGTGACCAGCGCGCTGGCCTGGTGCTCCACCTCGGAGATCTCGAGGATTCCGGCCGGCACGAGTCCTCTGTGTTCTTCCCACCAGCCCTTGGTGCGGTCGGCGGCCATCTCGGCGACGGCGTCGACGTACTCGGAGTCCGCCTCCTCGTAGTCGGCGGCGAGCGCGAGGACCCGCTCGGCGCTGATCGGGTAGGTGCCTTGTTCGATCAGTGTGACCTTGCTGCGGTCCAGCCCGAGAACAGCGGCAGCATCTCCGGCCGAGCGCCCGGCAGCCTCTCTCATCTTCCGCAGCTCGATGCCGACGCGCTTCCGGCGTGCGGTTGGGGTAGGTGGCATCTCTCCAGCATCCACCGCCTGTGCGTGGCGAGTCCAGCGAGCAGATAGGCATATCTTCCCGAGCTGGCTAGCAAATTTGCTATTGAGTGCCCTACGGTCTGTGATGCACCGATCACCGAACGGATCGTCAGTAACGCCGCTCGGGCACCGAAGAACACCCAAGTCCAGTGGGCTTGTTCACGGCGACGCATCCGCCGGTCTCACTCATCCCCCTCTGGGAGACCCTGTGCGCAACCTCAACTCCCCTCTCTCACCCTCTCCCGCGACACCCTCCGGGACGCCCTCACCCTCGCGGCTTGGCCCCCGTCCCTCATCGCCGACGCCCAGCTCGCCATGGTCGAGCTCATCGCCAACGCCTGGTGCCACGGCGACACCCCCTCCCCGGGCGTCGTCATCCTCATCCGCGACAGCACCCTCCGCGTCGGCGTCTCCGACCGTTCCTCCGCCCTCCCCTCGCGGTGCTTGCTGGACCCCCTCTCCGAGTCCGGCCGGGGCCTCCACCTGGTCGAAGGCCTCACCCACCGTTGGGGCGTCGAACCCCACGAGCTCGGCAAGACCGTCTGGTTCGAGCTGGACGGCGATGCCGAGTGAGCGCCCATCACCCCATCCGCCCCGCCGACCCGGCCCTGCTCCACCTCACTGGTCGCCAGCTCACCGAGCTGATCATCGAACTCCGCACTGAGGGTCGCGAGTTCGGCCTCCTCTGGCCGTCCGCCCACCCCGGCGAGAGCAACCTCGCCGGCCGCCGCCTCGTCAGCCTCGGCAACGTTCCCGCGAGCACCCTCATCAACCTCCTCGCGCTCCTGCGCGAGTACAAGCGCGACCGTGACCGATGCTCGGACTCCTGATCATCAAACTCCTCGCCGCGCTCGTCGGCGCGCTCTGCGAAACCCGGTCCTCCTGCTTCTGGCGGAAACCGCACGCGCCCCGACTCCCCTCCCGGGACGGCCACTTCCCGCAGTGAAGCCCTTGTCGCTCCCCGCCTGTACGTAGGAAGTCGACCGGTCCGACTTCCTGCGTACACCCCCGCTCATCGCCACCTCGCCGCCGAGATCCGTCAACGCCTACGCAGTCAAAGCGGCGCAACACAATCTCTGTGACACACGGGACTTGACGTTCCATCATGCCGTTGGAAGAGTCGGCGGCCAGGCGAACTCCGGTGCGAACAGCGCGAGTTCCAAGCGGTTCATCGACAACGGGGAGGCTCCACATGTTCGCCAAGAAGATCGCCGTAGCCGCAGTGGCGGTGGCCGCCGCAGGCGTCCTCGGCACCGCCACCACCGCGTCCGCGGCCAGCACCGTCTACAACACCGGTACCGCGGCCATCAGTTCGACCATGGCGCAGACGTGCACGTCGCGGACCCTCACCCTGGCCGCCGGTTCCTACGGCTGGGGCTGGCGCGACCTGGCCCCCTTGGTGAGCAGTACGGTCAAGCTCGCCGCCGGCAGCTACACCTGGACCGACTGCGTGACGGTGGGCTTCGACTACGACTACCTGGACTCCAAGCTCCAGCTCAACGGCAGCTCCGCGTCCCCGGCGACGCTGCATGCGTCGCGCTGGCTGGCGGACGGCCCCTACACCTACGGCAGCTTCCTCAAGCCGAACTTCTAGAGCTGCCACGCTCCTTGGCCCGGCGAGGCCTCGACCGCCAGCCGGTCGGGGCCTCGCCGGAGCCGTCCGCCCCAAAGTAGTTGACCTAGAGGTCAAATAATCACTACGGTAGGGGCATGGGCAGGCCGAAGAGCTTCGAACCGGACGTGGTCATCGCGCAGGCGATGGAGACCTTCTGGACCAAGGGCTACACCGACACCTCCCCGGCCGACCTCGCCGAGGCGACCGGGGTGGCCAAGGGCAGCCTGTACCACTCCTTCGGTTCCAAGCGGCAGTTGTTCGCCCGGGCGTTGGACCTCTACGACCGCATGGGTTCGGAGATCACCGAGGAGTTCCTCTCCCGGCCGGGCACCGCCAAGGACGGCATCCGCGCGTACTTCCTGCTGCTCGTGGACATGGACCTGGACGGACCGGTCCGGCGCGGGTGCCTGGCCCAGAACACCGTCACCGAACTCGGCGGGCGGGACGAGGAGGCCACCCGTGCGGTGCACCGCATGGAGGAGCGGATGGTCGAGCTGTTCGCCGCCCGTATCGAGCGGGGGCGATGGGACGGGGACGTCGACCGGGGCGTCGACGCGAGGGAGCAGGCCCTGTACCTCCAGACCGTCCTCGCGGGCCTGCGGGTCATGAGCAAGACCTTCGACCGGCCGGTCCTCGTCCGGATCATCGACACGGCCCTGGCGGGCCTCTGAACAACGCGGCCCCGTGCCGTGGTTCTTTGTGCCCCGATTCTGGACCTGCAGTTCAAGAAAGCGTAGTTCAAGAAAACGTCATCCGACACGTTCGGCAAGAGTTCGAACACGAGGGGGGAACCCATGGACCTGGGCATCAACGGAAGGACCGCGCTGGTCACCGGCGCGAGTCGCGGTATCGGCCTGGCGATCGCGAAGGCCCTGGCCGCGGAGGGAGTCCGGGTGGTGGGCGCCGCCCGGACCGTCACTCCCGAGCTGAAGGAGGTCGCGGCCGCCGCCGTGTCCATCGACCTGAGCACCCGCGACGGGGCACGGTCGATCGTCGATCAGGCGCTGGCCGCCGTCGGCGGGATCGACTTCCTCGTCAACAACGTCGGCGCGGGCGACCCGGACGGACTGTCCCTCGGCGGGTTCCTGGACACCGACGACGAACAGTGGCAGCGGCTCTTCGACCTCAACCTGTTCAGCGCGGTGTGGACCACCAGGGCTGCGCTGCCGAGCATCCTGGAACGCGGGGGCGCGATCGTCAACATCTCCTCGGTCAACGCCCGTACGCCCACCGGCGCGCCGGTGGGCTACGCGGAGGCCAAGGCCGCGCTGACCCTGTTCGGCAAGCGGCTCAGTGAGGAGTTGGCGCCGCGCGGAGTCCGGGTGAACACCGTCTCCCCGGGCGTCGTCGCCAGCCCGCTCTGGACCGACCCGGACGGCTTCGGCGGCAGGGTGGCCTCGGCGTCCGGCGTGGGCCACGGCGATCTGCTCGCCGGGCTGCCCGGCCAGATGGGCATCGCCTCGGGGCGCCTCACGGAGCCTGCGGAGGTGGCGGACCTGGTCGCCTTCCTGCTGTCCGACCGCGCCGCCAACATCCACGGCGCCGACCACGTCATCGACGGCGGCACCCTGAAGACCGCCTGATCCTCGTCCCCGTCATCCCGCCGCCGGCCGATGGGGGCGGGCAGCTGGTCGTGATCGTGTGAGACGGCGGCCTGCCCGGCGGTGAGACATCGCCGGGCAGGCCGCCGTCGGCATGAGGTGGCAGGTCAGAGACAGCCCATGGCGGTGCCCCCGCAGGCCTCGGGCGCCGCCGCGCCCGTCGCTGCCACCGGGGCGGGCGGGGCCGCGGCCGCGTGGGCCGAGGCGCCTGCGGCGCCGAGCAGCAGGGCCGCCGCAACGCCGATCACTGTGCGGACTGCTCTCCTGAGCATGATGGTCCTCCCGGTTCGTCAACGGATCTCTGACCCTCAGTAGGCCAGTCGCCGGTAGACGATCGGTCAACGGCGGTGCGCGGGCCTCGAAATGGGGTTGCGCGCAGGGTTCGAACTGCTGACGATCATGTGATGAGCGCCAACATCAGACGCGTACGGACCGACGAGTGGGAGCGGGTCAAGGAGATCCGCCTGGCCGCACTGCGGGACCCGGTCGCGAACATCGCCTTCCTGGACACCCACGAGAACGCCGCCGCCAGGCCCGACGAGTTCTGGCAGGAGCGCACCGCCGGAGCCGCCGAGGGCGACTCCGTGCACCAACTCGTCGCGGAGGCCGCCGACGGCCACTGGCTCGGCACCATGACGGTGCTGGTCGAGCGGCCCGGCGGGGCGGGCGCCCTCGGCGGGGACGTCATCACCGTCCCGCAGACCCACATCGTCGGCGTCTACGTCCGCCCCGAGGCGCGCGGCACCGGCCTGGCCCACGAGCTGATCCGGGCCGCCCAGGAGTGCTCCTGGTCGATCACCGAGCCCCGGATCCAGCGGGTCCGGCTGTTCGTCCACGAGTCCAACGCCCGCGCCGAGGCGATGTACGTGCGAGCCGGCTTCAAGCACTCCGGCGTGTCCGTGCCGGTGCCGGGCGACGAGACCCGCCGGGAGATCGAGTTGGCCGTCGAACGGGACTGACACCGCCGGTCAGCGGAAGGCCTCCGCGTGCTCCCGCACCCACGAGCGGAAGCTGCGGGCCGGGCGGCCGAGCACCCGCTCGACCGTGTCGGTCACCCGCTCCGGCTCGCGGGTGAACGACTCCCAGGCCCGCAGTCGGGACTCCACGAAGGCCGCGTTGCCCCAGGCCGCCGTCAGCTGCTCCCGGGCCGTCCCGGGCGCCAGCTCCTCCCAGCGCACCTCGGTGCCGAGCTCCTCGCCGATGATCCGCACCAGCTCGGCGTGGGCGATCGACTCCGGCCCGGTGACCAGGTACTTGCCGCCGTCGTGCCCGTCCTCGGTGAGCGCCCGCACCGCCACGTCCGCGATGTCGCGCTCGTGGACCAGCGAACGGCGGGCCCGCCCGTACGGCCAGCGGACGACGCCGGTGCGGACCTGGTCGGCCCAGCCGAGCGCGTTGCCCGCGAAGTCGATCGCCCGCACGAAGGTCCACCCCAGGCCGGACCGGCGGATCAGCCGCTCGATCTCCTGGTGGAAGATCACGGCCGGCTCGTCGTCCGCGAGATCCGGCACATCCGTCGACAGGTAGACGACCCGCCCGGCGTGCTCGGCGATCAGCTCCACCACCCGCGGCTGCACCGGGATCCCGGGCCACATCAGGTAGACGGCCTCCACCCCGCCGCCGAGCGCGGCCACCAGGCTCTCCGGCACCGCCAGATCACCCTGGACGGCCTCCACGCCCACCGGCAGCGCGGCCTTGGCGCCGTCCCGCACCAGCGCCCGCACCTCGTGCCCGCCCTCAGCGAGCGAGGCCACCACGTGCCTGCCCACACTGCCGTTCGCGCCGATCACCAGAATCTCGGTCATGCCGGGCCCAACGCGGCCCCGGCCCGGCCTATGCCCGCAGCGCTCGCCGCAGCCGCAGCCGCAGCCGCCGTAGCCGCCGCGCCGGAAGGTCGAATCCGCCTTCGCCGTCACCGAGTTGTCCGACGGGCACCGGGCCGTGGCCGGCTCGCTCACGCCGACCGGCCGGGCCGTGGCGCCCGGCGTCCGTCATGTGACACCCGTCAACCGGCGACCCGCACCACGTACTTGCCGGTGGCCCGCCCTTCCTGCATCGCGTCGTGCGCGGCCGGTACGGCCTCCAGGCCGGGCAGTTCGGTGAGCGGAATGGTGAGGCCGTGCTCGGCCTGCAGGTCGAGGGTGGTGCGGATGGCGCGGGCGAGGCGTTCGGGGGCGGTGGCGGCGAAGCCGCGGTGGCTGAAGCCGGTGACGGAGAGGTTGCCGCCCATCAGCCGGCCGAGCGTGGGCAGGTCGCTGACCTCGCCGCCGCCCGCGTTGCCGAACAGGACGATCCGGCCGCCGGGTGCGGCGACCGCGAGGTCGAGGTCCAGGGCGGTGGTGCCGAGCGGGTCGAGGACGAGGTCGACGCCCCGGCCGTCGGTGGCGGTGCGGATGGCGTCGGCGAGCTTCTCGTCGCGGGCGAAGGCGTGGTGGTAGCCGAGGCCGACGGCGGCGGTGGCCTTCTCGGGGCGGCCGACGGTGCCGATCAGGGTGCCTCCGCCGCCGAGCAGCGGGACGAGCTGGGCGATCGCGCTGCCGATGCCGCCGCCGGCCGAGTGGACCAGGACGTTGTCCCCGGCGGTCAGCCGGCCCGCGTCGGTCAGCAGCAGGACGGCGGTGGCGAGGCCGAGCGGGGCGGCGGCAGCGGTGCTGAGCGCCAGCCCGTCCGGGACGGGGACGGTCAGTGCGGCGTCGGCGAGCACGACCTCGGCCAGCCCGCCGCCGACCGGTGCGGCCGCGACCCGGTCGCCCACGGCGAGCCCGGTGACGCCCTCGCCGAGCGCGCGGACCGTGCCGGAGACCTCCTTGCCCGGCAGGTACGGCCACTCGGCGGTGTACCCGCCGTCGCCCCGGCGGGCCATCACGTCCACGAAGTTCAGTCCGGCCCAGGCGACGTCGATCGCCACCTGGCCGGGGCCGGGGTGCGGTGCGTCGATCTGCTGGATCTCGGAACTCTCGGCTCCACCGGGTGCGGTCATCACCAGTGCGCGCATGTCGGGCCCCCTCGACTACGATGTTCGACGAACGACGAAAATGTTTGCGCCACTGTGGTACCACTCCGTTTCGGCGTTTGTCGAACATCGCAGATCAGAGGAGGTCTGAACGTGCCCCGCAGCACCCGCCGCCGACCGGCCCTCGCCCACCCCGCGGCCGAGGAGATCGACCTGTACGACGTCCTCCACGCGCTCTCCGACCCCACCCGGATGACGATCGCCCGAATCCTGCGCGCCGAGCCCGAACGGGCCTGCGGCACCTTCCCGGTGGAGGTCGCGCCCTCCACTCTCAGCCACCACTTCAAGGTGCTGCGCGAGGCCGGGGTGATCAGCCAGCGCGAGGAGGCCAACCGCCGGTTCTCCGCCCTGCGGACGGTCGACCTCGAACGGCGCTTCCCCGGCCTGCTCGACACCGTCCTCGCCGCGCTCGCCCGCAACGAGCCCGGCTCCGCGCCCGACTCCGGGCGAGGCTCGGCGTCCGGCTCCACGTCAGATTCCGCGCCCGACTCCGCGTCCGGCTCCGAACCGGCCTGGCACGGTTAACGGCCGACGGCCAGGGGGTGCGCGGCGACCGCGCGGTGCCGCCGGTGGTACGAGACGGTGACCGCCGCCAGCAGCGGGCCCCAGGCGACCGCGGGCAGGTAGAGGAAGCCGACCAGCAGGTGCCCGAGCGGGGTCATGTCCGGGTGCGGCACCGCCCACCAGGCGAGGAACGGCGTCCAGAGCACCGTCAGCCCGGCCGCGCCCAGCGAGGCCGCCAGCACGACCCGGCGCGGGTCCACCGGCCGCCCGCCGAGGAACGGGATCCAGCGCGGCGGCACCGTGCCCCACGGCCGGACCAGGCCCAGGGTGAGCAGCGCCAGCGCCTCGGTGAGCACGCTCAGGGTGAGCGGCCACACCGCGTCCCAGCCGGTGAAGCCCACCGCGTGGTAGCCCGCGTCGGTGTAGCCGCCGTGCCGCCCGAGGACCAGTCCGAGTCGCCACAGCCCGGTCGGCAGGGCGGTGACCGCGGCCAGGTGGGCGGCGCGGACGGCCCAGCGGGGCGGGGCGGGCACGGCGGAAGCGGCAGAAGCGGCAGAAGCGGCGGGAACGGCGGCGGAGGCAGCGGCGTCGGTGGACGGTGGCGTCGTCATGGCTCCACCCTCCCGGGCGGTCCGGTGCCCCCGCGTCCGCCCGGCGACGGGCTTGCGCCGGACCCCTCCCCCCGGCGGGGGAGGGGCGGCTCCGCCCTGCGGCTCGGTGCGGCTCCGCCCCGCGACTCGGTGCGGCCCGGGCCCCGCGGCTCAGCGCAGCCGCGAGGAGGACAGGATCGACGCCAGGTGCGCCACCACCATCCCCCAGGTGATCACGGTGATCCCGGCGAGCGTCCAGCGGGTCGCGTCCAGGTTGTGCAGCCCGGCGTCCACCACGGCCGCCGCCAGCAGTACCAGCGACGCCTCGATGCCGTTCGTCACCCGGTGGATCTTGAAGATCGAGGCGAACCGGCGGGCCGTCGCGATGCCCTGGGAGCGCGGCTGGGTCGACTCCTCGCCCGCCGGCGGCTGCCCGCTGCGGGCGCGGGCCACGTCCACCAGGTCCGTCGAGGCCTTGAGCAGCACCACGCCCAGCGCGGCCGCCAGGCCCGCCGACACCCACAGCTCCGAGCCCCCGCGCGCCGCCCGCACGCCCGCGCCGATCATCAGCGCGGCGTCCGCGAGGTAGGCGCCGAGCCGGTCCACGTACACCCCGGCCATGCTGAACTGGCGCTTCCAGCGCGCCACTTCGCCGTCCACGCAGTCGAACAGCAGGAACAGCTGGAAGAGCACCGCCGCCAGCACCGCGCCGGTCAGGCCCGGGATCAGCAGGGCCGCGCCGCCGCCGACCCCGCACACCACCATCACCCAGGTCAGGGTGTTCGGCGAGACCGAGGTGCGCACCAGCTGCCGGGTGGTCCGCAGCGAGATCGCCCGCATGTAGAGCCGGCCCGCCCAGTGCTCACCGTTGCGGCTCTGCAGCTTGGCCTGCGGCTGGCACACCTCGCGCAGCTCGGCGAGCGCCGGAGCAGCCACCATGACGACATCCCTCCACCTGTCCCGAGACGGGACCCGAAACGATCACCACAGGCTACGGCCTCCGGGCGGGGCGTCCGACCGGCCGGGCACGACGGCACCCGCCCGCTGCCCGACCGGATCGAGGCCGCCGACGCCGCCCCCGCGGGCACGGCTCCGCCGCCTACCGCCGCCTACCGCCGCCTGCCGCCGCCTACCGCCGCCTGCCGCCGCCTACCGGCGGCTCACCGCCGCGCAGGCCGACCCGGCGGGCGGGGGCCCGGAACCCCGCTAGACCGCCAGCGCCGTCGCCGGGACCTGGCCCGTACCCCGGTACAGCCAGGCCCGTTCGGACACCGACCACACGCTGGTCGTCACCAGGTAGAGCGCGGCGGCCACCGGCACCAGCAGCGCGAACAGCACCGAGGCGAACGACAGGTACGGCATCAGCGCCGCCCCCGGCTGCGGGGTGGCCTGCGTCGCCGCAGCGGCCGCCGCCGCCCGCCGGGCCCGGCGGTAGTTGACGTACCCGACGGCCGCCAGCCCGGCCTCCAGCACCGCGAACACCGCGAACTGCCCGGCGCCGTGCGCGTTCCCGATGTGCAGGCCCAGCGGCACCCCGAACAGGGTGTGGTCCAGCAGGTCGTTCGGGGTGGTGAACAGCCGGTACATCACCGAGAAGAACGGGATCTGCACCAGCATCGGCAGGCAGCCCGCGAACGGCGAGACCTGCTCCTTCCGGTACAGCTCGGCGAGCGCCTCGCGCGCCTTCTCCGGGTTGTTCTTGTGCTTCGTGTTCAGCTCGGCGACCTTCGGCGCGAGCTTGGAACGGGCCTTCTCCCCGCGCGCCGCCGCCCGCGCCAGCGGGTGCAGGCAGAGCCGGACGGCGAGGACGAACAGGACGATCGCCAGCGCGGTCGGCAGGACCTGGGCGATCGAGGAGACCACGGCGTGGGCGACGGTGACGGCCGGGTCGAGAACAGACAGAACGGACATGGTGAAGCGAGCCCTCCGGGGTCTCAGAACATGAGTGGTCGGCGGAGGACGGCCGCGAAAGGACGTACGGGGGAACCCGGGGGAAAGCACGGGGAAGCCGTGCCCGCACGGGAACCGTACGGAGGAACTGCGGGACTACGCGGCCGCCTGGGCCGCCCCCGGCGCCCTGGGGCGTCGCCTGCCCCGGGCGTCCGGATCACGCTGCGGAAGGAACGCCGTACGGAACGCCCGGCGCCGCAGCACCCCGCTGCGCACCGCCGCCGGGGCTCGCGCCCCCAGCAGCCGCCGCCCGGTGAAGGCCCCCGCGACCGCACCGGCCACCAGGACCACGGCCGCCATCGCGGCGACGGACGCCAGCGCGCCGCCGTCGGTCACCAGTTGTCCGGTCAGCACCCGGAGCAGGCCGAGCAGCATCGCCACGACACTCACGGCGGCCCCCTCTCGGTGTGTTCCCGGTTCCGGACGTTCGGGCGTTCGGGCGTTCGGTCATTCGGAAGTTCGGACGTGCGCACGCGGTCTGCCGTGTTCGGACGTCCAGCAGGACGATCGTACGGCTCGCAGGGTTCCCGCCGCACCGCCCGAGGTGTAGCCACCAGTGCTACACGGGGCTACCGTGGAGGCCATGAAGACGATTACCCAGCGGGAGTTCCGGAACAACTCCGCCGCGGTGATGGACGCGGTCGAGGCCGGGGAGATCTTCCACATCACCAGGAACGGGGTCGAGGTCGCGGAGCTGCGGCCGGTGTCCGCGCGACGGCGGCTCACGGCGGAGGAACTGGTGGCCCGGCACGTCAAACTGCCGAGGGTCGACTACCAGGAGATGCGCAAGGAGGCCGAGGAGTACTTCGGCCCCGACGAACTCGTCGGCGACGAGGGCGACGACCCGTTCGAGCGCCGGCGTGGCTGAGCGCCGGAGAGCACCCCGGCGGCGGTCCGCCGGAGTGCTGGACACCTGCGTCTACATCGACCTGGCCCTGCTCAACCCCACCGACCTGCCCGCGGTGCCCGAGCTGACCGCGATCACCTTCGCCGAACTCCAGCAGGGCGTCTCGATGGCGCGCGACCCGATCAGCCGGGCCGCCCGGCTGGAGGTGCTGGGCGCGGCGATGGCCGACTTCGACCCGCTGCCCTTCGACGCAACCGCCGCCGCCCGCTACGGCACCCTCGTCACCCTGACCATCGCCGCCGGACGGCAGCCGCGGCCGCGCCGGATCGACCTGATGATCGCCGCCGTCGCCTCCGCCCACGGACTGCCGCTGTACACCCGCAACGTGGCCGACTTCCGGGGCCTGGGCTCGGCGGTGGAGGTCATCGGGATCTGAGCCGCAGGTGTCAGTCCCGTTGCAGTCGCCAGGTCGGCCGCAGCCGTCGGACCCGGCCGCCGCCGTCAGGTCGGCCGCAGCCGTCAGGCCGGTCGGACCGTCGTCCCGGTGGCCGCCGAGGCGCGGGCGGCCTCCAGGACGGCGAGGGTGGCCACCGCGTCGCGCGGGTCGACCGGCGGCGGGGTGCCGGGGGCGGCCAGGGCAGCGGCGATGCCCGCGTAGTAGGCGGGGTAGTCGCCCGGGTCGGTGGGCAGGGAGACCGCGGACTCGTCGGTGCCCAGGGTGCCGTACCGCTCGGGCAGGTCGGTGCCCCACGGGTGGGCGCCGTCCGGGCGGTGGCCCGAGCGCAGCTCGGCCTCCTGCGGGTCCATGCCGTGCTTGACGTAGCCGGCGGCGTCGCCGAGCACCCGCAGCCGGGGGCCGATCAGCGGGGTGATCGCACTGGTCCACAGGTGCGAGCGGGTGCCGGAGGCGTGGGTCAGCGCGAGGAAGGCGTCGTCGTCCACCACCGCGCCGTCGCGCCGTACGTCGATCTCCGCGTACACCGTCTCGACCGGCCCGAACAGCGTGAGCGCCTGGTCGACCAGGTGGCTGCCCAGGTCGTACAGGGTGCCGCCGACCTCGGCCGGGTCGGCCAGCTCGCGCCAGCCCGGCTTGGGCTTGGGGCGGAAGCGCTCGAAGCGGGACTCGAAGCGGTGCACCCGGCCGAGCGCGCCGCCGCGCACCAGCCGGCTCGCGGTGAGGAAGTCGCCGTCCCAGCGCCGGTTCTGGAACACGGACAGCAGCACGCCCCGCTCCTCGGCGAGCCGGCACAGCTCCAGCGCCTCGGCGGCGGTCGCGGCCAACGGCTTGTCCACGACGGTGGCCAGGCCCGCCCGCAGGGCGGCGCGGGCGAGCGGGGCGTGGGTGCGGTTCGGCGAGGCGATGACCACCAGGTCCAGCGCCTCCGGGTCGGCGAGCAGCTGCTCCGGGGTGTCGACGACGCGGGCGCCCGGGTGCTCGCGCCGCAGCTGCTCGCGGCGCTCGGGGTTGGCGGTGACCACGGCGTCCAGCCGCAGCCCCCGGGTGGTCGCGATGAGCGGGGCGTGGAAGGCGGAACCGGCCAGGCCGTAGCCGATCAGTCCGACGCGCAGCGGGCGGTCGTGCGGGGAGCGGGGCGTCTGCGGGTTCATGCCGCCCACTCAATCACGGGGCGCCCGGTTGCTCCCGGTTTCCGCAGGTCGCCCGCCGCATCCCGCCCAGCGGGACGTCCTGTCCCCGGCCACCGGCGCCGATTAGGCTTGGCCGCGTCAGGGCCCTCCGCACGACGTTGCAACACTTCAGGAGACACGCACGTGGCAGACCGCAAGCCCATCGAGTCCTGGCTGACCGACATGGACGGTGTCCTCATCCACGAGGGCACGCCGATCCCCGGCGCGGAGGAGTTCCTGCGCAGGCTGCGGGAGTCCGGCAAGCCCTTCCTCGTCCTCACCAACAACTCCATCTACACCCCGCGCGACCTCAGCGCCCGCCTGGCCGGGATGGGCCTGGAGGTGCCGGAGGAGTGCATCTGGACCTCCGCCCTGGCCACCGCCAAGTTCCTCAAGGGCCAGCGCCCGAACGGCACCGCGTACGTGATCGGCGAGGCCGGCCTCACCACCGCGCTCTACCAGGCCGGTTACGTGCTGACCGACAACAACCCCGACTACGTCGTCCTCGGCGAGACCCGCACCTACTCCTTCGAGGCGCTCACCAAGGCGATCCGCCTGATCAACCAGGGCTCCCGGTTCATCTGCACCAACCCGGACGAGACCGGCCCCTCCCCCGAGGGCGTGCTGCCGGCCACCGGCTCGGTCGCGGCGCTGATCACCAAGGCCACCGGCGTCGAGCCGTACTTCGTCGGCAAGCCCAACCCGCTGATGATGCGCGAGGCGCTGAACACCGCCGGCGCCCACTCCGAGACCGCCGTGATGATCGGCGACCGGATGGACACCGACATCGTCGCGGGCATGGAGGCCGGCATGGAGACCATCCTGGTCCTCACCGGCCTGACCTCCGCCGCCGACGTGGAGCGCTTCCCGTACCGGCCGACCCGGGTGGTCAAGTCCATCGCGGACCTGGTCGAGCTGGTCTAGCCTCTGCCGTGCAGTCGCGAGCCCCGTCCCGGCCGAGCGCCGGGGCGGGGCTCGTTCCGTACGCGTGGGGAGGGCCGGGCCGATGAGCACGACGGGGGAAGCGGCGAGTGGGGCCGCGGGGGAGGCGGAGAAGCGGGTCACCTGGGCGGAGCTCTACTTCGACCTGGTCTTCGTCTTCGCGATCACCCAGGTCTCCGGGCTGCTGCACCACCAGCACGACCTCACCGGCCTGTTCCGGGCGCTGGTGGTGTTCGTGCCGGTGTACTGGTGCTGGGTCGGCACCACCGTGCAGGCCAACATCCGCGACGTCGACAACCTGCGCGACCGCCTGGGCATCCTGCTGGTCGGGCTGACCGGCCTGTTCATGGCGCTCGCCATCCCGGCCGCGTACGGCAGCCGGGGCGTGCTGCTCGGCGCCGCCTACTGGTCGGCCCGGGTGGTGCTGCTGCTCCTGCTGGCGCGCGTCCCGGGCGTCTGGCGCGGACCGTACGGCGCGGGCGTCCTGGTCAGCGGGCCGCTGCTGCTGGTCGGCGGACTGCTGCCGGACGGACCGCGGCTGGCGCTCTGGGCGGCGGCCGCACTCTGCGACCTGTCCGCGCCACTGGTGTTCCGGCGGCGGCTCGCGAAAGTGGCGTACCACCCCTCGCACATGCCGGAGCGGTTCGCGCTGTTCCTGCTGGTCGCGATCGGCGAGTCGATCGTCGGGATCGGCGGACCGGCCGCCGCGGCCCGGCTGGACGTGCCCGAACTCATCGCCGTAGCCGCCGCGTTCACCATCTCGGCCGGGCTGTGGTGGCAGTACTTCGTCTACGCGGCGGACGCCATGCGGCACGCCGTGGAGGTCGCCGACTCGCGGCGGGACGTGGTCCGGCGGATCTTCCAGTACGGGCACCTGGCGCTGGCCGCCGGGGTGATCGGGGTGGCGGTCGGCTTCGAGGAGACGGTCGCCGACCCGTGGCGGACGCTCGGCGCCGGATCGGTCGCGCTGCTGTACGGCGGGTGCGGGCTGTACCTGCTGACCTTCGGGTACACCCGCTGGATGATGTTCCGCCGGGTGTCGACGACCCGGATCGTGGCGGCGGTGGTCGTGCTGGGGCTGGTGCCCGCGATGGTGCGGCTGCCGGCGCTGGTGGTGCTGGTGACCCTGGCGCTGCTGCTGGTGGTGCTCAACGGGGTGGAGCAGTTGCGGGTGGCGCGGGCCGCTGCGGGAGCGTCGGGGGCCGGGGCCGCTCCCGTGGAGTGAGTTGTCGGTGGGGCTGTGTAGCGTTCGGGGTGTAAGAGGGCGGGCGGCGCAGCAGCCGCGGTGTGGGAGGTAGATGTCGTGACGGACACGGTCGAGGCGGGCGTGGTCGAGGCCGGCGCGGGCGGCGGGCTGGAGCTGCCCGAGTCCTGGCGCGCGGTGCTCGGCGCCGAGGTGGAGAAGCCGTACTTCGCGGAGCTGGCGGCCTTCGTGGCGGCCCAGCGCGCGGAGCACGAGGTGTTCCCGCCGAGCGGCCAGGAGTTCGCCGCGCTGGAGGCCACCCCGTACGAGAAGGTCCGGGTGCTCGTCCTCGGTCAGGACCCGTACCACGACAACGGCCAGGCCCACGGCATGAGCTTCTCGGTGCTGCCCGGGACGAAGACGCCGCCCTCGCTGCGCAACATCTTCAAGGAGATGGACGCCGACCTCGGCATCCCCGCCCCGGACAACGGCTATCTGATGCACTGGGCCGAGCAGGGCGTGCTGCTGCTCAACGCGGTGCTCACGGTCCGCGCGCACGAGGCCAACTCGCACAAGGCCAAGGGCTGGGAGAAGTTCACCGACGCGGTGATCAAGGCGGTGAGCGAGCGCGAGGAGCCGGTGGTCTTCGTGCTGTGGGGCAACTACGCGAAGAAGAAGTTGCCGCTGATCGACACCGAGAAGCACGTGGTGGTCCAGGGCGCGCACCCGTCGCCGCTGTCCGCCAAGCTGTTCTTCGGCAGCCGCCCGTTCTCGCAGATCAACGCGGCGCTGGACGGCTTCGGTGGCGAGCCGATCGACTGGCGGGTGCCGAACCTGAAGCAGGACTGACGCGGAGCAGGACTGACGCGGAGCAGGACTGACGCGGAGTAGGACTGACGCGGAGCAGGACTGACGAGCCAGGCCGGTGCGGAGCCGGGTTCGGCGTGGTGGCCGTGGGCGGCGGGGGTTCGATGTCCCGTTCGCCCACGGCCACTTGCCGTTCACCACGGTCGACCGTCCGGTGGGGCCTGGTGTGCTTAGCTGGAGCCGACCGGTCGCCGGACCGGTCCGACGGGGGCGGGAGCCGGCTCGGAGGGGCGGTACGTGCGCGGGGTGGGACGGGCGGGAACGATGCGGTGGGCCGCGCTGATCGCGGGCCTGACGATGCTTGCGGTCTCCGGCTGCAGCGGTGCGGGCGGCGGTGGGGCGAGCGTCGCCCAAGGCGGCCCCGACGCTCCCGGAGCCTCCGCCGCGAGTCCGCCGGGTGGCGCCGCCGGCCTCAACCAGCCTGCCGGGCAGGCCTTCTACGTCTCCGACCAGACCAACGCGGCCCAGCAGGTCACCGCGCTGCGCGGCCAGGGCCGCTCGGCCGAGGCCGACACCCTGCTGCGGATCGCCGCCCAGCCCTCCTCCCAGTGGCTCGGCGAACAGGGCGCCCGGGAGATCGCCGACCAGGTGAGCCGGCGGGCCACCGAGGCCGGCCGGACGGCCGTCTTCGTCGCCTACGACATCCCGCACCGGGACTGCGGCCAGTACTCGGCCGGCGGCGCACCCGACGCCGCCTCCTACCGCTCCTGGATCACCGGCATCGCCCAGGCCCTCGGCGACCGCAAGGCCTGGGTGGTGCTGGAGCCGGACGCCGTCGCCCACACCCTGGACACCTGCGGGATCAAGGGCGACCTCGCCGCCGAGCGGTACGGCCTGCTGGCCTTCGCCGTCCAGGAGTTGAAGAAGCACCCCAACGTCCGGGTCTACCTGGACGCGGGCAACCCCGGCTGGGCCCAGGACCCGGAGGAGATGGCCGCCGCGCTGCGCAAGTCGGGCATCGCCACGGCGGACGGCTTCGCGGTGAACGTCGCCAACTTCTACCCGACCGACCGGAACGTGGACTACGGCAACCGGCTCTCCGCCGCCCTGGGCGGCAAGCACTTCGTCATCGACACCAGCCGCAGCGGCAACGGCTCGGCGGGTGCCGAGTCCTGGTGCAACCCGCCCGGCCGGGCGCTCGGCGAGGCGCCGACCGACGCGACCGGGCGGCCCGGGGTCGACGCCTACCTGTGGATCAAGAACCCGGGCGAGTCGGACGGCGAGTGCGGCCGGGGCGAGCCCCGGGCGGGCCAGTTCTGGCTGCCGTACGCGCTCGGGCTGGCGCAGGCGGCACGCTGACCTGCCGTCCTGCCGTCCTGCCGTCCTGCCGTCCTGCCGTCCGGCTGGCCTGGTGTCCGGCCGGCCGGTGACCCGCAGTGCCCGGGTTTTCAGCCGGTGACCTGGACCCAGCGGGCGGCCGACGGGGTGCCGGCGGCGTCCGTCAGGAACAGCATGTACCAGCCGGGCGGCAGCAGGTTCGGGTTGCCCGGGAGGGTGAGCGAGACCCCGTCGGCGGTGCGGCCGGTGATGTCCAGGGCGACCGAGCGCTGCTCCACGTCGGTCGCGTGGGTCACCGAACTGGGCCGGATCAGCTTGGCGGTGGTCACCGCGTCCGGCCGGGCGGTGCCGACCTTGACCGTCCCGCCGAGCTTCGCCGCCGAAGGCGCCGCGGTCACCTCCGGGCGGTCACCGTGGTACAGGTACGGCGGGGTGTAGATCTCGATGCGCTGCTCGAAGCCGCCGGGCTGGGTCTCGGCCTTGTCGGCGAACAGCGGGTTGGAACCCAGCACGGCGACCCGGCCGTCCGGCAGCAGCAGCGCCTCGGAGTGGTAGTCACGGCCGACGGTGGGCTCGGCGGCGGTGCTGAAGCTGTTGGAACCCGGGTGGTACACCTGCGCCTTGAGCAGGTCGCTGTCACCCCGGCCGCGGTATCCGCTGGAGCCGCCGGTGGTGAACACGGTGTCGTCCGGGAGGATCACGCTGTTGAGGTAGCGGGTGCGGCCGGCGGGCAGGTCCGGGCCCGGGGTGAAGGCGGGCTTGGCGGCGGACAGGTCGACGATGTCGGTGCGGGCCGTGGACAGCGGGGACTCGCCCACCCCGCCGCCGCCCAGCACCATGACCTTCTGCGCCTGCGCGGGCGGCAGCAGCACCGAGGAGGAGGTCTCGGTCAGGCTGGGGTCGCGCAGGCCGGGCACGGGCTGGAAGCCGTCGTTCGAGAGGTCCCAGACGCCGGGCTCGCGGCCCTTGTCGGCGGGGCCGTAGCCCGCGTTGGAACCGGAGTAGAAGAGCTTGCCGCTCGCGGTCAGGAAGATCGACGGGTAGGTCGGGAAGTAGCGGTCGGGGGCCTTGGCCCAGGTCTTGGACTTCGGGTCGTAGACCTCGTTGTCGTTGCCGTCGAGGATCTGCCCGGTGTCGTCCAGGCCGGAGACGGTGACCACCCGGCCGTCGCCCAGCCCCGTCAGGGTCGGGTACCAGCGGGCGTGCGCCATGTCGGTGACCTGCTCGTACAGCTCGGTGTCCGGGTTGAACTCGAAGGCGGAGCGGATGCCCTGGTAGTCCTGCTTGTCCAGCGTCAGCTTCTCGCTCTGCCCGTACAGGTTGTGCGCCTCGACGCCGGTCAGGCCCTTGATCCGGTACTGGGTGGGGGAGCCGGTCACGTAGTCCGGGCCGGTGCCGAGCGCCTCCACGAACACGTGCTGCTCGCCGGCGGTGACCACGGTCTGCTTCCCGGAGCCGCTCTTGGTCGCGGCGGGCACGGTCACCTCGACGGTGCTGGCGTACTCGCGGCCGTTGGGGGCGAGGAACACGGTGCCCTTGGGGAAGGTGTGGTCGCGCTCCGGGCTCTCGTTGCGCACCCGCATCACGCCGGCCGCCTTCTTCACCGCGCCGTCCAGCTTCTCGTACCGCAGGGTGCCGCCGGCCACCAGCACCCGGCCGTCCGGGAGGGAGGCGTGGCCGCCGCAGAACATGTCGGCGGGGGTGGGTATCAGCTTGTAGGTGTTCTTCGCCGGGTCCCAGAGCAGGCTCTTGAAGGTGCCCGCGTTGAACTGCTTCTCGTCGTTGCCGGAACCGGCCACGATGAGCACCTTGCCGGTGCGCAGCAGGGTGGCGTGGACGGCGTTGACCCGGAACTCGGCGGGCAGCGTCAGGGTCTGCCAGTGGCCGTACTGCGCCTTGTACTCGGGGCGGTTGATCACGTACTGGTGGTACTGGCTGCTGGCGAAGCCGAGGACGGCGGGGGCGTTCATCCCGGCGACGGTCAGCGCGACGGTGCTGCCGAGGGCGAAGCGCTTGGTGCGGCCGGTCTTGTGGATCTTCACGGTGGTGATCCCCTCGGGAGGCGGGCGGGCTGGCTCAGTGGGTGGGCGTGCCGCTCCCGGCTCGGCCGGGCGGCTGCAGGCCGGGCGCGTGGCCGTCGGGTGCGTGGCCGTCGGGCGTGCGACCGCCGGGGGTGTGGTCGTCGGGTGCGCGGCCGCCGGGCATGCGGAGGTCGCGTGTGCGGTCGTCGAGGGTGGCCAGGCGGAGTTGCAGCGTCGGGCCGTCGAGCCCGTCCGGGCCCGGCCGCGACCCCTGCACCGGGACCCTGGCCGCCGGAGGCGCGGCGGCGGTACGGGCGTGGCGCGGGCGGCGCTTCTCCAGGACGACGCTCGGGGTGGCGGACGGCCCGCCGGTCACGGTGAGGGTGGCGGTGGGCGGGGTGCGTCGCCGGCGGACGGCGTCGCCGGCCGAGATCAGCAGCGGCAGCACGGTCAGCACCAGGGCGATGCAGGCCCAGGTGCGCATCGCGACGTGGTCGTAGCCGGTGTGGAAGGACGCGGCCACGGCACCGCCGAACACCACGGTCCAGAACAGGTGGTAGCGGAAGGTGCCGGGCCCGTCGGCGCTGGCCGCACTGCCCTTGGGCGTCACCACGAAGCGGTTCCGGCGACGCACCAGCGCCTGGAGCAGCGAGGCCGCGTACACCGGGCCGCAGAGCGCCGACATCACCATGCCCGCGATCCCGGAGGAGCCGGCCGGCTCGTGCGGGCTCACGTTGTGCTTGCGGTTCCAGGTGTAGAGCAGGAGCTGGAGCGCGGCGGCGTCGCTGTAGAGCATCATCCAGAGCTCCGAGGAGACGTGCACGCCGGAGGCGCCGAAGCCCAGGTAGAGCACGCTGGAGACCCCGCCGAGCAGCCAGGTGAGCGCCGCCATCGGGTAGAAGCCCACCATCAGCGTGTAGTTGAGCACCCGGCCGGGCGACAGCCGCCAGAGCACCCGCCAGTACTGGGTGAGCAGGGTCTCGTAGGTGCCGCGGCTCCAGCGCAGTTGCTGGGAGAAGAAGTCGGTCCAGGAGGACGGGCCCTCGCCCACCGCGAGCACGTCCGGGGTGTACACGGACTTCCAGTGTTCTCCGGACTCCGGGTTGCGGCTCCGGTGGAACTCCAGGCCGGTCGCCATGTCCTCCGTGATGGAGTCGTACAACCCGCCGATCGACTGGAGCGCGCGGATTCTGACGGCGTTGTTGGTCCCGACGAACATCGGTGCGCCGTAACGGTTTCCGGCGCGCTGGATGAGTGCGTGGAAGAGGTACTGCTGGCTCTCGGAGAATTTGGTGACGGCCGATCCCGAGCTGCGGTAGTTCCCGTACACCTGGGGGCCGACCACGAATGCCACGTCCGGGTCGCGGAAGTAGCCGAGCATGCGCTCGCAGAAGTCGGGCAGCGGTACGTGGTCGGTGTCGACGGACACCCAGAAGTCGTAGTCGTCGCCGTGGGCCTGGAGCCAGGCGTTGTAGTTGCCGTGCTTGGTCCGGGTGCGGAACCGCCCCTTCGGCCGGTTCCAGTGCGGGCGGCCGGCCCGGCTGAAGTGCCGGACGCCCAGTTCGGCGCACAGGGCCTGCATTGCAGGATCGTTTCCCTCGTCCAATAGCCAGACGTCGTACGGACCTTCGTGCCGCACGGCACGGGCCGCCGTCAGCGTGGCCCGCACCATCTCCGGCGGCTCCTTGCCCGGCACACAGGTGGTGAGGAACGCGACCCGGGTGCCGGACTCCGGCGTCACCGGTATCGGATCGCGGGCCACCAGCGTGGCGTGGGTGTTGGAGACGACGTTGACCAGCCGGAACACCTCGACCACGGCGATGATCCCGATCATCACCTTGTCGCCGAGCAGCACCAGGGTGTCGGTCTCGTCGGGACGCTCCGGCCAGTGCTCCGGCAGCAGCAGCCAGACCAGCAGGATCGTCTCCACCAGCGGGGCGGCCAGCAACAGCAGGGCGGCCCGGATCCGGTGCGGCTCGTGGCGCAACAGACTGCGGTACTGGACCCGGTAGGGGGTGGCCGGCTCCGCCCCGGCGGACTCCCGGACGCCGGCGCCGCCCGGCTCCGGCCGGTAGACACCGCCGCCGAGCTCCCGGTCCTCGTCCGGATCGACCGCCGGGCCCGCCAGGCGGCTGAAGTGACCGTAGTCATACGGCGCTTCGGGCACCGATACGGTGCGTAACGAGGCCTCGTCCAACGGCCCGGCGCCTCGTCGGCGGCCCTGGCGACCGGCTCGGCCGCGCTCGTCCTTTCGTCGCGAGGACGGCATGGTCATGGCGTGCTCCCCCCGGAGTATTGCGACGTGCTGTGCTTGGCGTTGCCCGCCAGCCCCGGAGCCGCCCGGGTGGAACGCGGCCCGGCGAACTGCGGTGCGCCCCACGGTTTCCGGGCTGTCCGATCCGCGCCCCGGCCCGCGCGCCGATGTGCGCTCCGACGTCGGGAATCCGGCGCAAGGAGCCCGACACCTGGAGTGTGTGCGACCGGTTCGACAGTGGGTCGGCGCGGCGGCTCCGAATGCGGGACCCCGATGCACTCCCCGGCTACCCCACTGGGCGTGAAGCGGGCGTGAACCGGGTGTGACGGGATCCCTGGCTTGCTCAACTCTCCTGGAGCGTAACGCCGATCGCAACCGCTCCACCAGACGATCGCCGCACAGGCGTGAAGAAACCACGGTTCCTGGCCACGGTGGCTTGCCGCGGTGCTAATGCAGCGGAATTCGGCACGGTGACGATTGGACGGTGCCACGGGGGCAAAGCGAACGGCCGGACTGCCGGGGGGAGTTGTCTGCCCGGAAGCGGTCCGGCCGGGTGTGGCTTTGTGGCTTTGCGGGGTTTGTGGCTTTGCGGGTTTGCGCCTTTCGGTGGCCGGTGGCGGGAAGCGTGAGCTCCGGGACGATCTGCCGGCCGGAGCGGTCTACCTGCTGCTCACCGACGGGGCCACCCCGCAGGCCGCCGGTTCGGACGCCACGCTCGCGCTGCTGGTCACAGTGGTCCTCGGCGGCTCCGGCAGTCGTTGGGGGCCGCCGCTCGGCGGCGTGCTCTACACCTGGGCCGGCCACCGCCTCGGGGACCTCGCCGACTCGAGCGCCGTCGCGGACCTGCCCGCGGTGCTGTGCGTCCCGCTCTCCCAGCCCCCCTCCTGCTGGGCCCCCTGTTCGTCGTCGTGGTCTACCTGCTTCCCGGCGGCCTGGCTAGACTGCCCGCCCGCATCCGCGCCGTTCGACCCGCCCGCTCCACCGGAGGTACCCCGCGTGAGCCAGTCGCCCCTGAAGCCCGAGGAGTTGACCGTCCCCGTACCCGGCGGGGACCTGACCGTCCTGCGCTGGCCCGCCGACCGGCCGGATGCCCCGACGGTCGTGGCGGTGCACGGCATCACCGCCAACGGCCTCGCCTGGTACGAGGTCGCCCGCCGCCTCGCCGGGCGGGTCACCCTGCTCGCGCCCGATCTCCGGGGCCGCGGCGCCAGCCGCTCGGTCGCCGGACCGTACGGGCTGGCCCGGCACGCCGACGACGTCGCCGCGCTGATCGCCGCCCTCGACGCGGGGCCCGTCACGGTCGTCGGCCACTCGATGGGGGCCTGGGTCACCGCGCTGACCGCCGTCCGGCACCCCCGACTCGTCCGCCGGGTCCTGCTGGTGGACGGTGCGCTGAGCTTCCCGCTGCCGGCGGGCGTCCGCGAGGAGGACGCCCTGGCCGCGGTGCTCGGCCCCGCGCTGGCCCGGCTGTCGATGACCTTCCCGGACCGCTCCGCCTACCGCGAGTTCTGGCAGCGCCACCCGGCGTTCGGCGACGACTGGTCCGACGGGATCGACGCCTACACCCAGCGCGACCTCGTCGGCGTCGAGCCCGAACTGCGCTCCTCCTGCGTGCTGGAGGCCGTCCAGACCGACGGCGCCCAGATCCTGCTGGACCAGGAGGCGGCCGGGGCCGTGCACCGACTGCCCTGCCCGGCCGAACTGCTGTGGGCGGAGCGCGGCTTGCTCGACGAGCCGCAGGGCCTCTACGACCACCAGCGGATCGGGCTGTCCGGACTGGACCGGGCGCGGGTACCGGCCTCGCCCGTGCCGGACACCAACCACTACTCGATCCTCTGGGGCGAGGCGGGGGCGGAACTCATCGTCCGCAGGCTGCTCGGGGACGTCCCGGCCGCCGAGTAGCGGCCCCGAGCCGGAACGACCTCGGCCGGCGGGGTGCGAACACCCCGCCGGCCGTACCGGTCCTGCCCGGCCTCGCCGCCCCGGTCCGGGCGGGTCAGCCCGCTGCGCCGAGGAATCCCTCCCAGCCGCCCGCCGGCGCCTGGCCGACGTTGAGCGTGCGCAGCTTGCGCAGGGTCGACTGGTCCTGCACCTCCAGCCATTCGACCAGCTGCTTGAACGAGACCAGCCGGACGTCGGGCTTGCCCGCGATGGCCTTGAGGGCCTCCTCGACGGCGTCCATGTAGATGCCGCCGTTCCACTGCTCGAAGTGGTTGCCGATGAAGAACGGCGCGCGGTTGCTGTTGTAGGCGCGCTCGAAGCCGGCCAGGTAGGAGTTGGTGGCCTGGGTCCGCCAGTCGTTGTACTTGGACGGGTCGCCCTTGGTGCTGCCGCCGGACTGGTTGGCCAGGATGTTGTAGTCCATCGACAGCACCTGGAAGGTGTGCCCGGGAAAGGGGATGGACTGCAGCGGGAAGTCCCAGATCTTGCCGTCCTGCACCTTCTGCGGCCATATCTGCAGACCGCCGGAGGAGCTCGCGTCGTACTTCCAGCCCAGCTTGGCGATGGTCGGCAGCAGCGCCTTCTGGCCCTCCAGGCACGGGGTGCGGCCGCCGATGAGCTCCTTCCTGTAGTCGAAGGGCAGCGGGTCGACGTCGGTGAAGCCGGTGTTGGTCCGCCACTGGGTGACGAAGGAGATCGCCTGGTCGATCTCGCTCTGCCAGTCCTCCGGGGTCCACATGTTGACCCCGTTCTTGTCCGGACGGCTGGAGCAGAAGTGCCCGTTGAAGTGGGTGCCGATCTCGTGCCCGGCCAGCCAGGCCTGGCTGATGAGCTTGAGGGTGCTCTTGACCGCGCCGTCCGACAGGTACGGGATGTCCGAGGCGCCGACCGCGTGCTTCGGCGGTTGGTACATCTGGGACTTGCCCTTGGGCAGGGCGTAGATGCCGGACAGGAAGAAGGTCATCGTGGCCTTGTACTGCTCCGCCAGCTTGAGGAAGCGGGGGAACTGGCCGTCGTCGGTGCCGCCCGCGCCGTCCCAGGAGAACACCACGAACTGCGGCGGGCGCTCGCCGGGCTTGAGCTTCTCGGGCTTGGGCTGGTTCGGCTGCGGGCCGGTGTCCGCGTTGGAGCCGTCGCCGATCGGGGAGCCCTTGGGCACCACGGCCTGGGTCGGGTCGGTGGTGCCGGTCTGGCCGGAGCTCCCGTTGCCGCCGGAGGAAGGTGAGGTGGAGTTCTGCCCCGAACCGGATCCGCCGCTGGAACAGGCCGAGACCGCGCCGAGGGCTGCGGTCGCCGCGGTTGCGCTGAGCACCGTCCTGCGCGAGATGCTGGTCATGGTCTCCCCTGGGTGCCGATGACCGGTGGTGAGGGGCGGCTCTGGGCCGCACCGGTCAAATCGGGCAATTGATGAATATTCCGCCGTTAGCATGCCATGTCGCCCCAGTGGCTTCCAAGGTCGCCCGGCTCCGACGACAGTCAACACGCGGGGAACGCCCGGTCGGGCTGCAGGAATTCGCCGTCTGTTGCGGTCCTGTGACGCTTCGCGCCGCGCACCGTCAGGGGAGTACGGTACCGCCGCTCTGCCCGTTTGGTCAGAGTTCGTCAGCGCTCGGTCCAGGGCATCGCCCGGAAGGGAAAATTGTGCTCCTGATGGAGCCCCGTGGCCGGATCGGGCCGGCCGGTCCGGGACCGGTCAGACCATGGCCAGCCGCCGGTTGCGGCGCACTATTCGCGCGATCGCGGTGCTGATGGCGGTGGCCGCCGCGCAGGAGACGGCGAGACTCAGCCAGGCCGTGTTGAACCAGTGGCTGTTCAGCCAGCCCAGCGTCACGATGTAGGCGGCCCAGAGCAGCGCCGCCAGCGCCGACCAGTGCAGGAAGCGGTGCGGATGGGCGGGGGAGTGGCCGATGGCCAGGTCCAGGACGGTCCGCCCGGCGGGGACGAACCGTGCGACCACGACCATCGCGGCCGCCCCGCCGTGCGGGCGCTCGATCAGTGACTGCTGGACCCTGGTGACGCTGGCCGCCAGTTTCGGGCGTCGGGCCAGTCTGCGCTGCAGACCCGGGGCGCCGCGCCGTGCGAGGTGGAGCAGCAGCAGGTCGCCCAGGAAGGAGGCCACCGCCACGCCCAGGCCGAGCAGTATCGGAGCACCGTTGATCTGAGCCGTCTTGAGCACGGCCAGGATGACCAGCGTGCCGCTCGGGATGAAGGGGAGCAGTGCGTCGCCGAGTACGGCGAAGAGCGCGAGGGCGCAGATCCACGAGGATCCGATCGCCGCCAAGAAGTTCAAGGCCCTACTCCCTCCACGCCGCCCTGGTGGAGCAGGTGGCTCGGAGGTCAACGCTAACGCCTCGACTTTTCATCTCATGAAGCACCCCGGGGCACCGGGGTCACGGCAGGTGATCACGGCCCCCCGATCCGGTGGCGCGGCGCGGCCCACTCACGACTGGGCGGGGCTCCGGAGCCGGCGGCGACAGGTCGGGGAGTGCGGGTGGGGGCGGGGGCCGGAAACGGAACGAGCCCCCGGGGCGGGGTGCCGCGCCGAGGGCTCGCAGGGGTCGTCCGGCGCTGGTCCAGCCCGGCGACCTTGCTGATGGAACGCGGATCCGCTCGGTGACCCAGCTCCTGATCGCCAGCCTGCCCGATGCCGGCGGCCGATCGCGAGCGCCGTGGCTGGCGACTTCCGTCCCTGGCGTGAAGTCGCCATCCGTGTCGGCTTGATGGCCCTGAGTCATCCGAACGGTCGGTCGGCCGGCCGGCGCGAATCGGCCGCAACGCACGGAAACTCACTCGAATCTCATCCGGGCGGTACTCGAACCCCGCCCGGAACTCGCCCGGAACTCGCCTGAAACTCACCTGGAACTCGCCGGGATCTCACCCGGATCGAGCGCCCGAAGCGGGAACAGCGGGCCCGCGGCGGTGGTTGACCCCCGTCGGTAGCAGCGACCGCCGAGCCCTCTGTGGCCCGCGCGGCCGTCCAGGACGGCCGGCTCGGAGGAGAGCCGGACCACGACAGCCAGGAGGGCGGACGGCATGACCACCGAGGACCAGCAGGAGCGCGGAACCGGACCGGGGGCCGGCGAGGCGATCCGGGGTACCGCCCGCGGCACGGCCCCCGCTCCGCTCTCGATCCTGGACCTGGCCACCGTCGGCGTCGGCTACACGCCCAGCGAGGCCCTGACCGCCACCACCGAGCTGGCCCGCCGGGCCGAGCAGTGGGGGTACCACCGCTTCTGGGTCGCCGAGCACCACGGCATGCCCGGAGTGGCCAGCTCCACCCCGGCGGTCCTGCTCGCCCACCTCGGGGCCCACACCACGACGCTGCGGCTCGGCTCCGGCGGCGTCATGCTCCCCAACCACGCCCCGCTGGCCATCGCCGAACAGTTCGGCCTGCTGGAGGCCCTGCACCCCGGCCGGATCGACCTCGGGCTCGGCCGCGCCCCCGGCACCGACCCCGCCACCGCCCGGGCACTGCGACGCGGCGTCAGCGACGGCGCGGACGACTTCCCGCTGCAACTCTCCGAGCTGACCCACTTCCTGGACGGCGACTTCCCCGCCGGCCACGCGTACGAGCGGCTGACCGCCGTGCCCAAGGGCGAGGGCCGCCCGCCGGTGTGGCTGCTCGGTTCCTCCGGCTTCAGCGCCCAGCTGGCCGGCCGCCTCGGCCTGCCGTTCGCCTTCGCCCACCACTTCAGCAGCGCCAACACCATCCCGGCCCTGGACCTGTACCGGGCGTCCTTCCGCCCCTCCGCCGTACTCGACGAGCCGTACGCGCTGATCGGCGTGAGCGCCGTCGCCGCCGACGACGAGAGCGCCGCCCGCCGGCTCGCCCGTTCCGCCGCCCTCGGCATGCTCCGGCTGCGGCGCGGCAACCCCGGCCCGATCCCCACCCCGGAGGAGGCCGAGGAGTACCCGTACAGCCCGGTCGAGGCGGACTTCATCGACAGCTGGCTCGACAACGTGGTGCTGGGCGCCCCGGGCCAGGTCGCGGACGGCCTGGAGTCCCTGCGCAAGCGGACCGGGGTGGACGAGCTGATGGTCACCTCGCACATCCACGGCCACGAGGCCCGGCTCCGTTCCTACGGCCTGATCGCCGAGGCGTACGGCCTGACGGCGACGGCCTGACAGCGACGGCCGGCGGCTGACGGCCACGGCCTGACGGCGACCCGCCGAGCGCCGGCCGCCGCGGCCCCCACCCCCCGCCCCGCCCGCCTAACGGCCGGTCGGGGCGGGGCGGCCCTCCCGGAGTATCGACGCGACCAGCTCGGCCTCGCCCGGCCGGGCGAAGTACCAGCCCTGGGCGGTGTCGCAGCCGGTGAGCCGGAGCCGCTCGGCCTGGGCGGCGCTCTCGATGCCCTCGGCGGTGACGGTCAAGCCGAGGGTGTGGGCCAGCTGCACCATCGCGCCGACGATCTGCTCGTCCGCGTCACTGCGGCGGGAGCGGAGGTCCGGGAGGGCCGACCGGTCAGGCCGGTCGGACCGGTCCGTAGCCGCCGTAGCCGCCGCCTCCGTGCTCGCGGCCGCGACCGGCGCCGGGTCCCGGAAGCCCTCGATGAACGTCCCGTCGAGCTTCAGGACGTGCACCGGTAGCCGGGAGAGGTAGGCCAGGTTGGAGTAGCCGGTGCCGAAGTCGTCGATCGCGATCCGCACGCCCATGTCGGCGAGGGCCTGGAGGGCCTGCAGCGGTCGGCCGCCGGGGCCGAGCAGAGCGCTCTCGGTGATCTCCAGCTGGAGCAGCCGGGCGGGCAGGCCGGTGCGTTCGAGGGCCCGGGCGACGTCGGCGACCACGTCGGAGTCCCAGATCTGGCGGGCCGCCAGGTTGACGCTCACGAAGGTCTCGGTGTCCGGGAACTCGGTGAGCCACTGCCGGGCCTGACGGCAGGACTCCTCCAGCACCCACTTGCCGAGCGGCACGATGGCGCCGGACTCCTCGGCGAGCGGGATGAAGCGGTCGGGGGAGAGCGTCCCGTAGCGGGGGTGGCGCCAGCGGACCAGCGCCTCGGCGCCGTGCACCCGCCCGTCGGCCAGGCCGATCAGCGGCTGGTACTCGATGGTGAACTCGCCGCGTTCCAGGGCCGGGCGCAGCGCGGTGGCGAGGCGCTGGCGGGTGAGCTGGTGGGCGCCGCGGTCCGGGTCGTAGAGGGTCCAGCGGGCGCGGCCGTCGGCCTTGGACCAGTAGAGCGTGGCGTCGGCGTCCTTGACCAGGTCGGTCGGGGTGGTCTCGTGCACCGGCCGTTCGACGACGCCGACGCTGGCGGTGATCACCAGCCGGTGTCCGGCGACGTCGAAGGGACGTTCCAGCACCTCCAGGATCCGGCCGGCCAGCGCGGTCAGCTGCTCGCTGTCGGTGCTGTCGCTGACCAGGACGGCGAACTCGTCGCCGCCCATCCGGGCCACCAGGTGGGCGTCCGGTCCGGAGAGTCCGTTCCGCAGCCGGGCGGCGACGGCGATCAGCAGCTGGTCGCCGATGTGGTGACCGAGGGCCTCGTTGATCGCGGCGAAGCCGTCCAGGTCCAGGTAGCAGACGCCCACCCGCCGGCCGTCCGCCGCCGCCGAGGCCGTTGCCGTGCGTGGCTCCCCGCCGGCCGGCAGGCAGGCGGCGTCGAGTCGTTCGAAGAAGGACGTCCGGTTGGGCAGCCGGGTCAGCGGGTCGTGCAGGGCCTGGTACTCCAGGCGGTCGCCGAGCCGGCGCTGCTCGGTGATGTCCTCGACCAGGGCGAGGGTGTAGAGCGGCTGTCCGGCGGCGTCCCGGATCAGCGAGACGGTCACCTTGCTCCAGACCGTGTGGCCCTCGCGGTGCCGGAGCTGCTTCTCCACCCGGAACCTTTCCCGCTCACCGTGGACGAGCCCGGCGAAGAGCCGGTGCGGCATGCCCTCCGGGTCGATGATCTCGTGCAGGTGGGTGCGGGCCAGTTCGCCGACGCCGCGGCCGATCAGGGCGGCGAAGGCGGGGTTGACCTCGATGATCCGGTCCTCGGGGTCGATCAGGGCCATGCCGATGACGGCGTCGCAGAAGGCGGCCCGGAACCGGGACTCGCTCGCCCGGAGGGCCGCCAGCAGCCGGTCGGTGCCGGTGCCCGGCACGTCGGTGCCGCCACCGGGGGCGTCACCGGTGCCGGAGTGCGGGACGTCCGCCAGCGGGGCCGAGCAGGTGGGGCAGAGCAGCATCCCCGGGTCCGCCAGGGCGCCGTAGACCGTGGCGGTGGCTGCGGCACCGGCACTGGTGGGGGAAGCGGTACCGGTGGGGGAAGCGGTACCGGCGGGGGAAGCCGCCGGTGCGACGAGGAGCGCCGGATCGAGGACCGGTGCTGCGAGGTGGCGGTGGTGTGACGATTCCTCGTGTCGCACGCCTGGGTGGTGTGCGTCGGCCCCCTCGTTCTGGCCCGGCACGGCATGCTCCCGTCCGCTGCTGACGCTTGACGATGGTCCGCCTGGCCGATCGGGATTCCGGTGGCCGGCTCCGCACTCTGTCGGGGTCTCGGGGCCGGTCCGCTGCGGGGCGTCCGCTGTGGGGCGCTGTCGCGCGGGGACCCGGGTGGAGAACAGGGCGCTTCGGCCGATCATAGGCCGGGACGGCAACGCGCGGTGACCGCCGGCAGGGTGATTCGCCCCGTTTGGGATCATGCATGGCGGAACGTTCGGACGCCCCCGGTCCACCTCATGTGAGGTGCGGCGGGGGCGCGTGCGCCGAAGCCGCGCCCCCGGGCGCTGGTTGCGCGCCGGGGGCGGGGCCGGGGTGCGCCCCGGTCAGGCCAGCTTGGCCGTGAGGGTGATGGTGGTGCCGGTCAGGGCCTGGCTGACCGGGCAGTTGGCCTTGGCGTCCTCGGCGGCGCTCACGAAGCCGGCCTCGTCCAGCTCGGGCACGTCACCGGTGACGGTCAGGTGGATGCCGGTGATGCCGGTGCCGGGCTGGAAGGTGACATCGGCCTGGGTGTCCAGCTTGGCGGGCGGATTGCCGGCCTTGGTCAGGCCGTTCGAGAGGGCCATCGAGAAGCAGGCGGAGTGGGCGGCCGCGATGAGTTCCTCGGGGCTGGTCTTGCCATTGGGCTCCTCGGCACGGGCCGGCCAGGAGACCGGGTAGTCGCCGATCCCGGAGGAGGCGAAGGTCACCTGCCCTTTGCCGTGCAGGAGATCGCCCTCCCAGGCGGTGCGGGCGGTGCGAGTCGTTGCCACGATCGGTTCCTCCAGTGCTGAGGGACTGCTGAGTCGTCACTTCCGGTCATGCGTGCACCACCCTACGGGCAGCCCGGCCGCGGAGCCGGACGGCGGACGGTCCGTCGGCTGTCCGGATGCCGGACGGTTCCGCCGAACGGTGCCGGTCCGGCGTGGCGGCCCTGTTAGATTTGCCCGGGCCCGAGCCCGGCCGCCGTACGGCCGGGCGCCCACCCCAGACACCGGGAGCCGCCCCGATGACGGACCAGCCCACGACCCCCCACGCCGGCGCGCCCGAGGGGATCGACGACGCGGTACGGGCGGAGCTGACCAGCCTGCGCGAGAGCATCGACAACATCGACGCCGCCGTGGTCCACATGCTGGCCGAGCGCTTCAAGGCGACCCAGCGGGTCGGTCGGCTCAAGGCCGAGCACAAGCTGCCGCCGGCCGACCCGGCCAGGGAGCGGGACCAGATCAAGCGGCTGAGGGAACTGGCCGCCGGGGCCAAGCTCGACCCGGTCTTCGCGGAGAAGTTCCTGAACTTCATCATCGCCGAGGTCATCCGCCACCACGAGGCCATCGCCCGCGCCTGAACGCACCGCAGCTGAGTCCGACGCCGGAGGGCGCCTCGCCGTCGGCGGCAGCGTTCCCGGCGGGCTCCATCCGGCCGGCGTCCGCCGACGGTGACCAGGGCCGCCCTCCGGCGCCGGCCCGCCGTTCGGTGATGTCAGGGGCGGCTAAGTCCCGGATTTCGCACGGCTCCCCGGTTGGCGTAGCGTGCAGGTTTCCCCAGCCGGAGAGGTGGAGCAGCGACGATGGCGGTGAACCTGCCCGAAACGCCGAGCGGAGCTCCCGGCGAATCCGCCGTGTCAGCCGTACCGGCTCAACCGGCCGTACCGGTCGCCGGGAACGGGCAGGACGCGCCCGGGGGCCGTGCCGAGGCCCGTCGCCGCGCCGGTGGCTCGCGCGGTCGCAAGGCCCGCCGGGCGGGGGGTCGGCCCCGGCCGTGGTGGATCGAGCTGCCGGTGATGGTGGTCGTCGGGCTGGTGGTCGCGCTGCTGATCAAGACCTGTCTGTTCCAGGTCTTCACCATCCCGTCCGGCTCGATGGAGAACACCCTGCGGGTCGGCGACCGGGTCGGGGTGAACAAGCTCGCGCCGCTGACCGGCTGGGAGCCGGAGCCGGGGCAGCCGGTGGTCTTCAAGGACCCGGGGAACTGGCTGCCGCCGCAGCCGGTCGACTCGAACCCGTTCACCAGTGCCGTGAGTTCGGTGCTGAGCTTCGTCGGACTGGTGCCGCCGAAGGACGACAACTACCTGGTCAAGCGGGTCATCGCGACCGGTGGCCAGAGCGTGCAGTGCACCGGCAGCACGCTGAGCGTCAACGGCAAGAAGGTCGACGAGCCGTACCTGCACCCCGGTGACGACTCCTGCGCGGGCATGGACTTCGGCCCGGTGACGGTGCCCTCGGGCTACATCTGGGTCGAGGGCGACCACCGGAGCGACTCGGCGGACTCCCGCTGGCACCGGCAGGGCCCGGGCGGCGGCGCCGTGCCGGTGGGCAACGTGGTCGGCCCGGTGTCGGCCGTGGTGTGGCCGGTCAGCCACTTCGACTGGTTCGGCTGGGCCGGACGCTGACCTCAAGGTCGGCGGCAGCCGCCCCGGCCGCCGCCGTGTCCAAGGCCGTCGCGCCCAAGGCCGCCGCCGTGTCCAAGGCCGTCGCCGCTGCGGCGACGACCGGAACGGAACCGGCGACGGCGGCGGTGACCACCCCGCCGTCCACCGTCTCCTCCACCTCCACCGCCGGCGGCTTGCTGGTCTGTGCGGCGATCGCGCCCGCCAGCACCAGCAGACCGCCCGTGACCTGCGGCAGTCCAAGGTGCTCGCCGAGCAGGACCCAGGCCAGCACGGTGGCGACGACCGCCTCCAGGTTGGCCACCACCCCGGCGACCGGTGGCGAGAGGTACCCGACGGAGATCACGCCGGTCAGGTAGGCGAGCACGGTCGCGATCAGCACCATCCAGGCGGCCGGGACCAGCGCGGGCAGGCTGTGCCCGTTCATCACCACGGACCCGCCGAGCAGGCTCCAGTCGGCCTGCCAGGGCCGGGTGAGGACGGTGAGCAGCACGGCGCCGATCAGCAGCCCGTACGCGCTGACGGCCAGCGGGTCGACCGGGCGCTCGCCCCGGCGGCCGGCGTCGGCGAGCAGGAAGTAGCCGACCTGGCAGAAGGCCGCGCCGAGGCCGAACAGCACGCCCACGGCGTCGAAGCTCAGGCCGTTCCAGACCTCCACCACGCAGGCGAGCCCGGCCACCGCGACGCCGGCGCCGATGGCCGCGCCCCGGGTGATCGGTCTGCGCTGCACGAACTTGACGTAGCCGATCAGCAGCGGCGGCCCGAGGTACTCGATGAGCAGGGCGACGCCGACCGGGATGCGGGAGATCGCGGCGAAGTAGAAGGCCTGGACGCCGGCCACGGCGAGCAGGCCGAAGCCGATCAGCAGACCGGGGCGGCGCAGGACGGCGTCCCGGTGCCGGTAGGCGATCGGCAGCAGGGCCACCGCCGCGCCGGTGACCCGGAGCCACACCACGTGCATGGGGGAGAGCCCGGCCTCGATCAGCGGCTTGGCCGCGGTGCCGGAGCCGCCGAACGCGAAGGCGGAGACCAGCGCGAGTCCGAGGCCGAGGGATCTGCCCGGAGGGAGGGTGGGCGAGGCCGTTGATCTGTGCACCGGCGCATTCTGACAGTCATACCGGCGCTTGGGTAAGGCGCCATTTCGTCATTCGGTCCTGGTTCCAACTGTCCGTCATGGCACCCTCACCCGGGTGCGCCGGTGCATCGATGAACCGACGTACGGACCCACACGGAAGCCCGCCGGATCACCGAAGCCCGCCGGATCAGCGACCGAGGTCGGTGATCCAGCGGGCTTCGGTGGCCCGGAGCCGGTCAGTTCCCGGTCCCGGCCCCCGCCCCGGAGAGCACGTCCGTCCCGCCGGTGGGCTGGGTGGTCGGCTGGGTGGTCGGGCCCGTGGTGGGCTGGGTGGTCGGCGTCGGCCGGGAGGTCGGCCGGCCGGTGGGCCGCGAGGTGGGCTGGGTGGTCGGCTGGGTGGTCGGTCCGGTGGTCGGCGCGGTGCCGTTCCCGCCGGTGTCGGCGCCCGAGCCGGAGCCACCCGAGGAGGTCGCGCCGGAGTTGTCGCCCTGCTGGTTGCCGGTGCCGGTGCCGGTGCCGGTGCCGGTGCCGGTGCTCGGCGTGGCGCTGCCGGTCGACGGGGTGCTGCTCGGCGTGCCCGGGGCGGTCGGCAGGTCGGTGGCACCGGAGTCGCCGCCGTCCGCCGGGGTCGGGAAGTCGCCGACCGGCTGGCCCTTGAGCGCGGCCTTCATGTAGCTGGTCCAGATCTGCGCCGGGTACTGGCCGCCCGCCGCGCCGTCGATCCCGCCGACGCCGCTCAGGCTGACCTGGGCGCCGGTGCCCGGGTCCTGGCCGAACAGGGCCACCGAGGTGACCAGCTCGGGGGTGTAGCCGACGAACCAGACGGACTTCTGGTCGTCGGTGGTGCCGGTCTTGCCCGCCACCGGACGGCCGAGCGCCTTCGCCCGCCAGCCGGTGCCGCCCGGGTCGCTCACCACGCCCTGGAGCATCGAGGTGACCTGGTTGGCGGTGTCCGCGCTGATCGCCTGGGTGGTCTTGTGCGCGGGCAGCTGCACGGCCTCGCCGGCCCGGTCCACCGACTGCACCAGCCACGGGGTGATCTGCTTGCCGCCGTTGTCCAGGGTGGCGTACACGCCGGCCATGTCGAGCACGCTCGGGGTGGCCGCGCCCAGCGGGATGGAGGGCACCGGGTCCAGGCCCGGGGTGCTGCCGGGCAGGCCCAGCGCGATGCCGGTGTCCTTGACCTTCTGCAGCCCGGTGTCCTGCGCGAGCTGGGCGAAGGCCGAGTTGACCGACCAGTCGGTGGCCTGCTGCAGGGTGATCTGGCCGTAGCTCTTGTCGCCCTCGTTCGGCGGCGCGTACGGGGTGCCCTTGCCGCCGCGGACCTTGCGGCCGCTGGTGCCGTCGTAGACGGTGCGCGGGGTGATGGTCCGGCCGTCCTGGGTCTTGGCGTTGTTCTCGAGGGCGGCGGCCAGCGCGATCGCCTTGAAGGTCGAGCCGGCCTGGTAGTCGCGGCGGGTCGCGTTGTCGACGTAGTGCTTCACGTAGTCGACGCCGCCGTACAGGGCGACGACCGCGCCGGTCTTCGGGTCCACGGAGGCGGCGCCGGCCTGGGCGGCCGCGTCCTTCTTCCGCTTGTCCGGGTTCAGGGTGTCGCGCAGCTGCGCTTGGACGGAGTCCTGCAGGGCCTGCTGGCGGGTCGGGTCGATGCTCAGCTTGATCGTGTAGCCGCCCTTGGCCAGCTCGGTCTCGCTGATGATGCTGTTCGAGGTGAGGTACTGGGTGGCGGCGTCCACCAGGTAGCCGGACTGGCCGGACAGGCCCGGGTTGGGCTGCGGGTCCTTGACGTCCGGGAAGGTGGTCCTGCCCCGCTCGTCGGCGGAGAGCCAGCCCTGCTTGACCATGCCGTCCATGACGTAGTTCCAGCGGTTGACGGCGTTCTGCTTGCCCGCCGGGGTCGCGGTGGCCACGTCGTAGGCGCTCGGGGCGTTCAGCAGGGTGGCAAGGTAGGCGCCCTGGGCCGGGCTGAGCGCCGAGGCGTCGATGCCGAAGTACGCCTGGGCGGCGGCCTGGATGCCGTAGGCGCCGCGGCCGTAGTAGGAGGTGTTCAGGTAGCCGGAGAGGACTTCGTCCTTGCTCTCGGTGGCGTCCACCTTGATCGCGATGAAGAGTTCCTTCACCTTGCGGGTGATCGACTGCTTCTGGTCCAGGTACGTGTTCTTCACGTACTGCTGGGTGATGGTGGAGCCGCCCTGGGTGCCCTCGCCCTTGGCGGTGTTGAGGGCGGCCCGGACCAGGCCCTGCACGTTGACGGCGCCCTCGTTGTAGAAGTTGCGGTCCTCGGCGGCCAGCGCCGCGTGCTGGGCGGCGGGCGAGACCTTGTCCAGGCCGACGTTCTGCCGGTTGGTCTGGCCGGTGCGGGTGATCACCGAGCCGTCGGAGTAGAGCCAGGTGTTGCTCTGCGCGGTCGCGGCGGCGTGCGCGTCCGGGACCTTCACCAGCGCGACCCCCAGCACGAACAGGCCGACGCCGAGCAGCAGCGCCGAGGCGAGGCCGAGCAGCGTCATCCGCCAGCTGGGTATCAGCCGGCGCCAGCCGGTGCGCTTGGGCCGGCGGGGCTTCTTGCCGCCCGGCGTGGTGGTGGAGCGCTTGAGCCGTTTGACCGGCCGGAGGCCGATCGGTGGCCGGCTGCTCTGGGCGTTACGGAACAAGGCGCGGCCTTTCCTGCGGGCGGACCGGGCCAGCCTGCACAGACGGGGACATCGGTGGTTAGGGACCTTTGTCCCGATTCCGGTTTACTGCCCTGGACGAGCCGGGCGGGCCCCATGGCTCCACCGGAACGGCAATCGAGACCGACATCACACATAAAACGGACATCGAGGGCAAAAAATCAGGGAGCCCCTCGCTGCTGCGAGAGACTCCCCAACTGTCTGTGCGCCGCCAGGGACTCGAACCCCGGACCCGCTGATTAAGAGTCAGCTGCTCTAACCAACTGAGCTAGCGGCGCTTGCCGACCTGGAAAACAATACACGGTTCCGGGGAGTGCCTCGAACCGTGCCCGCCCCGCCGGTGCTCCGGGCGCCCGTTTCCTCCCGGTTGGGGTGGAGTTCTTGCCCGGTTAGGGTGGAATCGTGCCCAGCCCCCAGCCCGGACACCCCAGCCCCCACCCCCGACGTCCCGACCCCCGACGCTCCCGCACCCGGAAGCGGCCGGACCGCGCACGGACGACGGTCGCCGCCCTGCTGCTGCTCAGTGCCGTGGCGTACACCGCGTGGGTGCTGGAGGTCGTGCTGAGCACCGGACTCGACCCGGTGCAGGCGTACATCAGCGAACTCGCCGCCGAGGACCAGCCGCTGGGCGGCCTCTTCCGCGCCACCGACCTGGCCGCCGGACTCTGCGTCCTCGCCGCCGCCGGCACCGCCCTCGGCACCGGACAGGCCCGGCGCCCCGGTGCCCCCGGCCGCGACCGCTGGGCCCTGGCCGGCTGGTCCGCCCTGGCCCTGTTCGGCGCCGCGACCGCCGCCGACTCCCGGCTGCCGCTCAGCTGCGCCCCCACCAGCGACGAGATGTGCGCCGCCCGGGAGACCGCCGGGCTGGTCCCGGCCACCCACACCGCGCACGCCGTCACCAGCAGCCTCGCCATGCTCGGCGCGCTCGCCGGGCTGGCCGCGCTCACCGTCGCCGCCCGCCGGCACCACCGCTGGCCGGCCGTGCGCCGGCTCGGGCCCTGGCTGCTCGGCGCGGAACTGCTGGCCACCGGCTGGAGCCTCGGGGCGATCGCCGCCTTCCAGGCGGGCCGCGGCACCTGGGCGCTCGGCGCCGGGCAGCGGCTCCAGGTGCTGCTGGTCGCGCTCTGGCTGGGCGTCCTGGCCGTGGCCGTCGCCCGCTCGGCCCGCTCGGCGGCCCCGGACGGCTCGGACTTGGACGCCCCACCCTGCTCGGACGGCCGGCACGGCCCGTACGGGGAGGACACCCCCGGCGGGCCGGTCCTCGGCCGGAGGCCGGCATGACCACCTCCGCCGCCCCCGTCACCCGGGCGCGCTTCCTGCGCATCGACGGCGTCCCGCTGCACGTGCGCACCGAGGGCAGCGGCCCGGTCTGCCTGCTCACCGGCGGCCTCGGCAGCAGCTGGTTCGACTGGGACCTCGTCGTCCCCTTCCTCACCCCCTACCGCACCGTCGTCCGCTTCGACCGGCCCGGCTACGGACTCAGCGCCGCCGAGCCCGCCACCGGGCAGCGGCCCGCCCCGACGCTGGTCGGCGAGGCCGGGCGGATCCGGGCGGTGCTGGACGGCCTCGGACTGGACGGGCCCTGCACGCTGGTCGGCCACTCGCTGGCCGGCTTCCACGTGGAGGCCTTCGCCCGGCTGCACCCCGAGCGGGCCGCCGGGCTGGTCCTGGTCGACGGCAGCGTGGAACCGGGGGCCCGCCCGTACCCGGCACCGGCCGTACGGGATCTCGCGGCCCGGGCGGTGGCCGGCGCCGCGTCCGCCCTCGCCGTGCCGTACCTGCTCGGCCCGACCGCCCGCCGGGTGACCGCCCGGCTGTCCACCGTCCGGCACGAGGACCTGGCCCCGGCGCCGCTGGTCCGGCACTGCTACCGGACCAGCCGGGCCCTGCGCGCGCTGCTCCGGGAGAACGGGCGCTACCTCGACATGGCCGCCGAACTGGACGGGCTGCGCCGCACCCGGCCGCTGTCCGAGGAGCTGCCGATCACCGTGCTGGCCGCCGACGACGGCTGCCGGACCAGCGGCACCGAGTCCTGGCTGGCCGGGCAGCGGGAGCTGGCGGCGCTGCTCGGGGCCGACTTCCGGACCACGGCGCCGGCCGGGCACCTGGTGATGTTCGACCGCCCGGACGCGGTGGCCTCCGCCGTCCTCGACACCCGCTGAGGCGCTCGACGGTCCGGGCGCCCGGTTGCCCGGGATCCCCTCGACGGCCCCCGGAAACGCCTCAGGCCGCCCACCGGAGTGGACGGCCTGAGACCTTGCCATGTGCGCCGCCAGGGACTCGAACCCCGGACCCGCTGATTAAGAGTCAGCTGCTCTAACCAACTGAGCTAGCGGCGCTTGCTGACGTGGAAGACAGTACACGGCGCCGGGCCGATCCGCCGAATCGTATTCGGCCGATCACCCGGCGTCACCGCGCGACGTCCCCCGTCACCCCGGATGGTGGCAGGCGGCCTGGTGGTCCGCCGCCGCCCCGGTCCCTGCCCCGGTCCCTGCCCCGTCCCCGGCGAGCGTCGGCCGCTCCTGCTCGCAGCGCGCCCGGGCCGTGGCGTCCCCTAGCCCCGCGTAGAGCGGGCAGCGGGTGCGGAACGGGCAGCCGGTGCGGCGCTCGGTGGGGGAGGGCGGGTCCCCGGCGAGCAGGATGCGGTCGCGGGCGCGTTCGGCGGCGGGGTCGGGCAGCGGGACGGCGGAGAGCAGGGCCCGGGTGTACGGATGGCGGGGGCGGTCGAAGACGGCGGAGACCTCGCCCTGCTCGACCGTCCGTCCGAGGTACATCACGCTGACCCGGTCGGCGAGGTGCCGGATCACCGAGAGGTCGTGCGACACGAACAGGTAGGACAGTCCGAGCTCGGCCTTGAGCGACTGCAGCAGGTTGAGCACCCCGGCCTGGATCGAGACGTCCAGGGCGGAGACCGGTTCGTCCAGTACCAGCAGCCTCGGCCGGACGGCGAGCGCCCGGGCGATGGAGACGCGCTGGCGCTGCCCGCCGGAGAACTGGTGCGGGTAGCGGACGGCGTGGTCCGGGTCGAGGCCGACCTGGCGCAGCAGCTCGGGCACCCGGCGGGCGATCTCCTCGCGCGGGGCGTGCTGGGCGCGCAGCGGCTCGGCGACGATGTCGCCGATCGGCATCCGGGGATCGAGGCTGGCCATCGGGTCCTGGAAGACGATCTGCAGCTCGGCCCGGAGCCGCTGGGCCTCGGCCCGGGTGAGCCGGGCGGTGTCGTGGCCGAGCAGTTCGATCCGGCCGGTCTCCGGGGCGCCCAGTCTCAGCAGTTCGAACAGGGTGGTGGACTTGCCCGAGCCGGACTCCCCGACCAGGCCGAGGGTCTCGCCCTCCCGCAGGTCCAGGTCGACGCCGTCCACCGCGTAGACCTCGCCGACCTTGCGCTTGAACACCGTGCCCTTGAGTAGCGGAAACGTTTTTCCGAGCCCGCTCACCGACAGCACCGGTGCCCGCCCGGAGCGGTCCCCGGCCACGGGCCCGGCCGGCAGTTCCGGTACCGGGTACACCTCGCTCGGTGCGGGCCGCCGCTCGGCCAGCTCCGCCGAGCGCACGCAGGCGGCCAGGTGCCCGTCCGTACCCTCCAGTTCGGGCTCCGCCGTCGAGCAGCGGTCCTCGGCCAGCGGGCAGCGGGTGGCGAACGGGCAGCCGGGCGGCAGTTCGGCCATCGGCGCGGGGGCGCCGGGGATCGGCACCAGCGGGCCGCCGTGCCCGTCCAGCCGGGGCAGTGCGCCGATCAGCCCGAGGGTGTAGGGGTGGCGCGGGGCCGCGAACAGCTCGTCCACGTCCGCGGTTTCGACCACCCGCCCCGCGTACATCACGGCGACCCGGTCGGCGGCACCGGCGATCACCCCGAGGTCGTGGCTGACCAGGACGAGGGCCGCGCCGGTCTCCCGCCGGGCGGTGCGCAGCACGTCGAGCACCTGGGCCTGGATGGTGACGTCCAGTGCGGTGGTGGGCTCGTCGGCGAGCAGGATGTCGGGCTCGTTGGCGATGGCCATGGCGATCATCGCGCGCTGGCGCATGCCGCCGGAGAACTCGTGCGGGAAGCTGTCCAGGGCCCGGTCGGGCGCCGGGATGCCGACCAGGTCGAGGAGTTCGGCGGCCCGGCGGCGGGCGGTGGCCCGGTCGACCGGCTGGTGCACCCGGACGGCCTCGGCGATCTGGTCGCCGATCCGGTAGACCGGGGTGAAGGCGGACAACGGGTCCTGGAACACCATGGCGACCTTGCGGCCGCGGATCGCGGCGAGTTCCCTCCCGGGCAGGCCGACCAGCTCCCGGCCGTCGAGCCGCACCGAGCCGGCGACCCGGGCGGTGCCCGGCAGCAGCCCGAGCACGGACAGCGCGGTGACGGACTTCCCGGAGCCGGACTCGCCGACGATGCCGAGGGTCTCGCCGCGCCGCAGGGTGAGGTCCACCCCGCGGACGGCGGGCACCGGGCCGTGCGGGCCGGCGAACTCCACCCGCAGGTCCCGGACGGCGAGCAGCGGGGTCTCGACGGCGGTGGTCACTTCGGCGTCCTCCGGGAACGGTCGGCGCGGCGGGCCCGACGGGAACGACGGGGCGCGCCCTCGGCGGTGGGGTCGAGGGCGTCGCGCAGCCCGTCCCCGACCAGGTTGACGGCGAGCACGAACAGCACCAGCAGCCCGGCCGCGAAGTAGAACATCCAGGGGAACACCGGGGCTTCGGTCGTCCCGGCGGCGAGCAGGGTGCCGAGCGAGACGTCCGGCGGCCGGACGCCGAAGCCGAAGTAGGAGAGCGCGGTCTCGCTCATCACCGCGCCGCCGACCGCGATGGTGGCGTCGACGATGAGGAAGGAGGCGACGTTCGGCAGGATGTGCCGGCTGATGATCCGCAGTGGCCGGACGCCCATGAACCGTGCGGCGCGGACGAATTCGCGCTCGCGCAGGGAGACGGTCATCGAGCGGACCACCCGGGCGGTGATCATCCAGTTGAACAGGGCGAGCAGCAGCACGAAGGCGATCCAGCCGCTGCTGCGCAGCCGGGGCGAGACCACGGTGATGATCAGGAAGCTGGGGAAGACCAGCATCAGGTCGACCAGGAACATCAGCGCCCGGTCGGTCCAGCCGCCGAAGTAGCCGGCGCAGGCGCCGACCAGCGAGGCCAGCACGGTGGAGAACAGGGCCACCAGCAGGCCGATGATCAGTGACTTCTGCAGCCCCCGGACGGTCTGGGCGAACACGTCCTGGCCGACCCCGTTGGTGCCGAACCAGTGTTCGGCGGAGGGGGGTTGGTGCAGTGCGGTGAAGTCGGGGGCGGCGTAGTCCCAGGGCGTCAGGTACGGGCCGCCGAAGGCGAGCACGAACAGCAGCAGGATCAGCACGGCTCCGGCGACGGCGCCCCGGGCGGCGCGCAGCCGGGCCAGGACGAGGCGGCCCCGGCCGGTGGCCCGCGGCCGTCCGGTGGTGCCGGCCGGGGAGCCGGTGGGGGAGTCGGGGCCGGCGGACTCGGCGACGACGGTCATCTCAGCTCACCTCCGGTCAGACCCGCACGCGCGGGTCGAGGGCGGCGTGCAGGGTGTCGGCCAGGAAGCCGGAGGCGAGCACGACGACGGCGGTGAACAGGTTGATCGCCACGACCGAGTTGACGTCCTGTTCGTTGATCGACTGGATCAGCCACTCGCCCATGCCGTGCCAGCCGAAGATCGTCTCGGTGAAGATCGCGCCGGTGAAGATGGCCAGGAAGCTGTAGGCGAACATGGTCGACATCGGGATCACGGCGGTGCGCAGCCCGTGCTTGAGCAGGGCCCGGCGGCGGGTGAGGCCCTTGGCCTCGGCGGTGCGCAGGTAGTCGGAGCCGAGCACGTCGAGCATGGTGCCGCGCTGGTAGCGGCTGTAGGTGGCGAGACCGCCGAGGGCGAGCGAGACGGTGGGCAGCAGCAGGTGCAGGGCCCAGTCGGCGAGGTGGGCGCCGACGCCGCCGGTCAGCCCGGGGGTCTCGTAGCCGGTGAACGGGACGACCTCGTGGCCGGCCGCGTCCTTGGCGGCGATCGCGCCGTTCTTGAGGAACAGCGCGACCAGGAAGACCGGGGTGGAGAGCAGCACGAAGGACACCACGGTGAGCACCCGGTCGGAGATCCGGTACTGGCGCACCGCGCTCCACGCGCCGGCGGCGACGCCGAGGACGGTGCCGAGCAGGCTGCCGATCAGCAGCAGCCGCAGCGACACCCAGACCCGGCGGCCGAAGTCGTCGGTGACCGGGGTGTCGTGGATGGTCCGGCCGAGGTCGCCGTGGAGGAGGTCGCCGGCCCAGTGGCCGAAGCGTTCGACGACCGGGGTGTGGTCGTTCAGGTTGAGCGCGGTGAGCTGGCGCTCGACCGATTCGGCGGACGGGCGTGGCACCTTGGCGTCGAAGTAGGTGCGCGGCTGGAGGGCGCTCGCGGAGATCGCGTACGCCAGGAACACGGCGGCGAGCAGCAGCGCCGCGTAGTAGGCCAGCCGCTTCGCCAGGTAGCGGAGCATCAGCGGCTGCCCGGGGTGGGGGCGGGGTCGACGCGTCTGGGGGGCATCGGCTGGTGGCCTTCGGTCGGGGCCCGGTCGGGGCGTCAGGCGGCAGGGTGGGACGGGTGGTTGGGAACACGCAGGTCAGAGTGAAGCACCGCGGTGCGGCCGCGGTGTTGCGACGGGATTGCCCCGTGTGACGTCTGGATCAGGTGTGCGTTCCTCCCCCTGGTGGCGGATCTGATCCGCTGTTACGTTCCTCTGGCTCGGTGCCGGATTGAGTGCCCACGCTCAAGCCCGGTCATGCCTCCGGCGACCCAACTCCTGCCATCGATCCCAGGGGGACCCTCATGGACGCTTCCCGTACGGCCCGCCGCCTCGGCCGGACGGCCGCCCTCGCCGTCGCCGTCGCGCTGGCGGTCACCGCGTGCACCTCGGGCGGCGGCGGCTCGTCCGGTGACGTGGCCAAGAGCGAGCCCCCGAGACAGGATTCCCAGGACATCAACGCCAAGCCGCTGGACCAGGTCAAGGACGGCGGCGAGGTGCGCTTCCAGCTGGACCAGTGGATCACCCAGTGGAACCCGCTCCAGGTCGACGGCGGCTCCTACACCGACACGGTGGGCCTCATCCGGACGCTGGAGCCGACGCTGTTCGGCACCGACTCCTCCGGCACCTTCCAGGCGAACCCGAACTACCTGGTGGACGCCAAGGTCACCTCGACCTCGCCGCAGGTCGTCACGTACAAGCTGAACCCCAAGGCCAAGTGGTCGGACGGCAAGCCGCTCAGCTACCTGGACTTCAAGGCGGACTGGCAGACCAGCAACGGCAAGGACCCGGCGTACAACATCGCCGACCCGTCCGGCTACGAGCTGATCTCCGCGGTCGAGCAGGGAGCCGACCCGACCGAGGTGAAGGTCACCTTCGCCCAGCCGTATGCGGACTGGCAGAACCTGTTCCGCCCGCTGATCCCGGCGGCGGGCATCTCCACCCCGGACGACTTCAACAAGGGCTGGGTGGAGCGGATCCCGATCACGGCCGGCCCGTTCAAGATCGGTACGGCGGACAAGACCGCGCAGACCCTCAGCCTGGTTCCGGACCCGGCCTGGTGGGGGACCAGGGCCAAGCTCGACAAGATCACCTTCCGGGTGATGGACAAGTCGGCGAGCATCCAGGCCTACCTCAACAACGAGATCGACCTCGCCTCGGCCGGCACCGCCGCCGCGTACGGCCAGCTCAAGGACGCCAAGGACACCGTGATCCGGGCCGCCAGCCCGTGGGACGAGGTGCACATCTCCTTCGGCGGGAACGGCGTGATGGCCGACCGGAAGGTCCGTCAGGCGCTCGGCAAGGCGCTCGACCGCTCGGCGCTGATCAAGATCGCCAACAATGGCGTGCCGGTGGTCTTCAAGCCGCTCGGCAACCACATCATCATGCCCAACCAGGCCGGCTACCAGGACAACTCCGGCGACTGGGCCACCTTCGACCTCGCCGCCGCCAAGAAGCTGCTGGACGACGCCGGTTGGAAGGACTCCGGCAGCGGTCAGCCGCGGACCAAGGACGGGCAGCAGCTGGAGCTGCACTGGGTGCTCAGCGACGGCACCCCCCAGGCCCAGCTCGACCTCGCCACCGCGGCGACGGCGATGTGGCAGGCGGCCGGGGTCAAGGTCGACCTGGACAAGGTGGCCGCCAACGACTTCTTCGCCAAGTACGTCACCCCGGGCAAGTTCGACCTCGCGAGCTGGCGCAACACGGACTCGTTCCCGAACTCCAAGAGCCTGGCCAACTTCCGGCTGCCGGTGGGCGACAACTCCTTCCAGAACCCCTCGCGCCTCGGCAGCCAGGAGATCGACGACCTGCTGAAGAAGGCGGCCGGGACGGTCGACCCGGCGGAGGCCGCGAAGCTCTACAACCAGGCGGACGCGAAGATCTGGGAGCTCGGCCACACCGTCGAGCTCTACCAGCGGCCGGTCGTGGCGGCGGTCCGCAAGGGACTCGCCAACTACGGTGCCTTCGGCCTCGGGAGCGAGGACTACAGCAAGGTCGGCTGGGAGAAGTAGCCCGGGCCGCCGAGGCGGCGAGGGCGACCGCACGGCAGGCGCTGGCGAGCAGCGCGGTGATCACGAGGCCGGTGGTGCGGACACGGGTGGGTCGGCTCCGCCGCCCCCGCTGTCCTGCCACCGGCCTTGACCTTCCGCGTTGCCCGCAGGCCGCCCGTGTCGTGGGGCCCCGCAGGGGGCCCGCGCTCGCTTCCAACCGGGGACGAATCTAGCGGGGCCGCCGGGCCGGGCGCGGTGCAGCGCGCGGGGCGCGCCCGGAAACCCGCCGCGCTGTCACCCACTTCGCGCACCGAGGCGTCAACTCTCGCTGACGGCAAGGAGAAAAGGGGCATAAAGGGGCATCGCGCCCGGGTTCGAACGGAGTTGTCGCACGGGTGCGGATCGGTGCACGGATCGGCGCGCGAACCGGTGCACGGATCGGTGGGCGAACCGGTGCGTGGTCGGTGTGCGGATCGGTGTGCGGATCGGTGGTGCGCGCGCCCCTCCGAGCCCGGCGCCGCGCGCGCCGCGCCGGTGCGTGCGCAGGGCCCGGGCCGCTGCCAGGATGCGCGGGACGGCGGCCCTCCCGGGCCCCGTCCGCCCCTCCCGACCCCCGGAGCAGCACCGATGGCCAGTGAACCCGCCGCCGCGGCACCCCGAGCGCACCACGTCGACCCGCCCCCGGTGCGCCGGATGGTCCCGCGCGCCCGCGACGAGTCGCACCGGGTCGCCACCCCGCTGGAACTCTTCTTCGACCTCTGCTTCGTGGTCGCGGTCGGCCAGGCCGGCCGCGAACTCGCCCACTCCCTGGCGGCCGGGCACTACGGCGAGGGCCTGCGCGGCTACGCCCTCGCCTTCTTCGCCATCTGGTGGGCCTGGATGAACTTCACCTGGTTCGCCTCCGCGTACGACTGCGACGACGTGCCGTACCGGATCACCACGCTGGTGCAGATCGCCGGCGTGCTGATCCTGGCCGCCGGGGTGCCGAGGCTGTTCGCCACCCAGGACCTGCGGCTGGCGATCACCGGCTACGTGGTGATGCGGCTGGCGATGGTCACCCAGTGGCTGCGCGCGGCGGCCAGCGAGCAGGGCGAGGCGCGCAGGGTCGCGCTGCGGTACGCGGTGGGGATCACGATCTGCCAGGTCGGCTGGACGGTGCTGCTCTTCCTGCCGGACGCCGCCCGGCCGGTGGTCATCCCGGTCGGGGTGCTGTGCGAGCTGGCCGTGCCGGTGGTCGCCGAGCTGCGGATGCAGACCTCCTGGCACCCGCACCACATCGCCGAGCGGTACGGGCTGTTCACCCTGATCGTGCTCGGCGAGACGGTGGCCGCCGCGACGGTGGCGGTGCAGTCGGCGGTGGACGAGCACGAGGAGCTGGGCCGGCTGGTGCCGGTGGCGGCCGGCGGGCTGCTGATCTGCTTCGCGGCCTGGTGGATCTACTTCGCCCGGCCCGTCCACGACCACCTGCGCTCCAACCGGCAGGCCTTCGCCTGGGGTTACGGGCACTACCTGGTGTTCGGCTCGGCGGCGGCGATCGGCGCCGGGCTGGAGGTGGCGGTGGAGTCGGCGGTGCACAAGGCGGAGATCTCCGAGGTGGCCGCCGCCGCGACGGTCACCGTGCCGACCGCGGTCTACCTGGTCACCGTCTGGTACCTGCACTCCCGGCACACCAAGCGCGGCCTGGTCGCCCAGTCGGTGGCGCCGGTCGGGGCGGCGCTGGTGCTGGCCTGCACCGCGCTGGGCGGGTCCGGGGTGCCGGCGGCGGGCCTGGTCTGCGCGCTGATGATCGCGGTGGGCGTGCTGATCCACAGCCGGGAGGGCCGCCGGGGGTGAACCCGGCCGGGCGGTTGCCGGCCGTGACCCTCGCTCGGCGGGCGTCGGGTGTGAGCCCGGCCGGGCGGCCGTCGGATGTGGGCCCCGCTCAGAGGCGCCCCAGCAGCACCGGTTCGTGCCGCGCCAGCCAGGCCAGGTAGGCCGGGTTGACCTTGGCCAGGTCCAGGTAGGCGGCGCGCAGTTCGCCGTAGAGCGCGTCCAGGGCGGGCGGGCTGAGCACCCGGGGGCGCCAGGTGAACAGCAGCCGGACGGCCAACGGGTCCCCGTGCACCGGGCGGACCACCGTGCCGGGCCCGGGCAGCGAGGTCGGCTGGCAGGGGCGGACGGCCTCGCCGGAGGCGACCAGTTCGGCGGCGGTGGTGTTGTCCCGCACCTGCACCACCCGGGGGTTGAGCCCGGCCTCGCTGAAGACCCGGCGCATCGCGGCGTACTCGTGGTCGGCGGTCGGGTCGACCATCCAGGTGTCCTCGGCGAGGTCGGCCAGGTGGACGACCGGGCGGGCGGCGGCCGGGTGCCCGGCGGCGAGCGCGACGAACTGCGGCTCGCGGGCCATCAGCACCCGGTGCTCGGCGTCCGGCGGCACCCGCAGCGGGAAGCCCTCGCTCTCGTAGACGAATGCCACGTCCAGTTGGTCGGCGGCGACCATCCGCAGCAGGGCGCTGGCGGAGATGTCGACGTGGATGGTGGTGTCGGTGTCCGGCAGCCGCTCGTGCACCCGGCGCAGCCAGGCGGCGACGGCCCGGCTGCCGACGCTGCCGATCCGCAGCCGTCGTTGCCGGTCGGGCCCGGTGGTGTCCCGGGCCTCCTGGCGGGCGGCGGCGACCAGCGCGGCCATCTCGCTGATCACCGGCCGGGCCCGGGACAGCACCGAGTGGCCGAGCGCCGTGGGGCGGCTTCCGGTCTGCTCGCGGGTGAACAGGGTCCCGCCGATGGCCCGTTCTATCCGGTGCAGCTGGGTGGTGAGGGAGGGCTGGGTCATGCCGAGTTGGAGCGCGGCCTTGCGGAGGCTGCCGGTGTCGGCGATCGCGCACAGCACCCGGAGGTGTCTCACGTCGAGCTCCACGACGGGAGCATAGACGTCATCGAGCCGTATCGCCAAGGACATGACAGAGAGTCAAGGCAGGCCGACGGCACGCACGGCGGATACCCACCGGTAGGCGGCCGGGCTATCGCGGGTTGACATCATCCGCGACGGGCCCGGACGGGTCGAAGCTCGGGGACACCACACCGCCCCGGCCCCGGCCGGGACGGCCCCCACCGCGCGCCGCAGCCGCCCGGGCCGGCCCCCACCGGCCCCGGCGGACCGGCGCACCGTGAACTCGGAGCCCCCACATGAAGCGATCCGTGCTGTCCGCGACCCTCGGTCTGGGCCTCGCCGCCACGCTCGTGGCCCTGCCCACCGCCGCCGTCGCCGCACCCACCGCCCCGGCCGCACCCGGCCACACCGCCTCGACGTACGCCGGCTCGGCCGAGGAGACGGCGAACAACCAGGCGTTCTTCCGGGCCGTGACGGCCTCCGCCGAGGCCAGGCGGGCCGCCGACCCGTGGCTGCAGTCCGTCACCGTCACCTACGACACCACCAACGCCCCCTCCTTCGCCGGCGACATCGCCAACGCCGCGCAGATCTGGAACAGTTCGGTGCACAATGTCCAGCTCCAGGAGACCAGCGGCACCGGCGACTTCTCGTACACCGAGGGCGACGGCAGCGGATCGTACGCCAGCACCGACGGACACGGGCACGGCTACATCTTCATCGACCACCAGCAGGCCCAGGAGTACTACTCGCTGCGGATCGTGGCCCACGAGACCGGGCACGTACTGGGCCTGCCCGACGACTACTCGGGGCCGTGCAGTGAACTGATGTCGGGCCACGGCCCCGGCCCGTCCTGCACCAACGCGCACCCCGACGCCAACGAGAGCGCACAGGTCGACGCACTCTGGGCGAACGGCGTGGCGACGGCCAACTGACGTGCCCGGCAGGTGAATCGGGCGCGGTGGCCCGCCCGGCCGGAAACGGGCGGGCCACCGCACGGGTACTTCCCCGTCCGGGAGCCTAGCCGCCCCCGGAACGGAATGCCAGGGGCATGGCTGGGTCAAGACGAGTAAAAGGCGACCGAAATCCGGCGGGGCACAGGGGTATTGGACCGGGCTATCGCGGGTTGACATCATCCGCCCGGCCGCAGGGCTGCCCGAAGCTCTGGGGACACCCGGTCGCCAGGCGTCCCCCAAGCCGGCCCCCAACCCGGCACGGCGCCAAGGACCGGAGCCCCCCTGCCTCCAGGACCCCTTCAGGAGCCCCCACATGAAGCGATCCGTGCTGTCCGCGACCCTCGGCCTCGCCCTCGCGGCGGGCCTCGCCGTGCTGCCCACCACCGCGGCCGCCGCGGCCCCCGCCGCCCCGGCGGTGCAGGGCTACACCGCCTCGACGTACGCCGGTTCGGCCGAGGAGACGGCGAACAACCAGGCGTTCTTCCAGGCCGTGATGGCCTCCGCCAAGGCCAAGCAGGCCGCCAACCCGGCCCTGGCCACCGTCGTGGTCACCTACGACGCCAGCTCCGCCCCGACCTTCCGCAACCAGATCGCCAGTGCCGCGCAGATCTGGAACGGCTCGGTCAGCAACGTCAGGCTGCAGGCCGGCTCGGCCGCCGACTTCCGCTACTACGAGGGCAACGACAGCCGCGGCTCGTACGCCAGCACCGACGGGCACGGGCGCGGCTACGTCTTCCTCGACTACCAGCAGAACCGGCAGTACAACTCGGTCCGGGTGACGGCCCACGAGACCGGGCACGTGCTCGGCCTGCCGGACCACTACTCCGGCCCGTGCAGCGAGCTGATGTCGGGCGGCGGCCCCGGCACCTCCTGCACCAACCCGTATCCCAACAGCACCGAGCGCAGCCGGGTCAACTCGCTCTGGGCGCGCGGCTGATCCGCCCGGGCACCCGCTGAGCGCCCCGGCCCGGCCGCGTCCGCCGTCGGCCGGGCCGGGCCGGGCTGGGGCGTCGCCGCCGAGCCGACGGCGGGGGCGGCGGGGCCGGCGGGGCAGCGGTCCGTGCGGACGGAACTGTCGGTGGCGCGTGCGAGCATGCGGGCGAGACCCGTTCGCCCCCGATCCGAAAGGCGCCGCCGCCATGCCCCGTTCCGTCCCCGAGCAGCTCGCCGACCTCCCGTACGCCGACCTGCTGCGCCCGCACACCGGCCCGCTGCGCAGCGACGAGCGCTACGACACCGCGCACTTCGACGGCGGCGAGCACACCGACGAGTCCGGCGCCGGGGCGGCCTTCCTGGAGTGCGCCTTCACCGGGGTCGCGCTCAGCGGGGTCAAGCTGCGCCAGGCCCGGTTCAACGAGGTCTGGGTGCAGGCCGGCCGCTGGGTGGCCTGCGACCTGAGCGACACCGAGTGGCAGGACAGCGCCTTCGTCGGCGGGGTGCTGGCCGGGGTCGCCGGGTACGGCGCCGCGCTGCGCCGGGTGGTGTTCCGCGGCTGCAAGCTGGAGGCGGTCAACCTGCGGTCGGCCGTGCTGCGGGACGTCGTGTTCGAGGACTGCCTGCTGCGCGACGTGGACTTCGGCGAGGCGAAGCTGACCGGGGTGTCCTTCCCCGGCTCGACGCTGGAGGAGGTCCGGTTGCGCGGGGCCGTCCTGAGCAAGACCGATCTGCGCGGCGCCGTCCGGCTCGGGCTGGCGGACGGTCACCAGGGGCTGCGCGGGGCGGTCATCAGCACCAGCCAACTGCTGGAGCTGGCGCCGCAGTTCGCCCAGGCGCTGGGCATCGAGGTCAAGGACCGCTGACCGGTTCACCTCCTCCTTGTCGCATCAGCCGGGCGTTCAGCCCGGCGTCGTTCGGTGACACCCGGGCGAACAGTCCGACAACCCTGCTGCGCGCATCTGGTGGCCGCTGCGGCCGCGGTGGAGACTGCTCCGCGATCGATGGCCCCGAGTTGTGTACACAACATCGCCAGTGAAGGGACGGACCGGTCTGATGGCCGAGTTGAGTCGTAGGAAGTTCGTCACGCTGTCCGGCGCCACCGCGGCCGGCCTCGCGGTGGCCGGCGCCGACGTCGTGGGCGCCGCCGCCCCGAGCGCCGCCGCCGCGACCGCCGACAGCACCACGCTCAGCACCACGGGCACCATCACCGACGTGCAGCACGTGGTGATCCTGATGCAGGAGAACCGGAGCTTCGACCACTACTTCGGCACCCTCAAGGGCGTCCGGGGCTTCGCCGACAAGGCCGCCATCCAGATCTCCGGCGGCTACAGCGTCTTCAACCAGCCGAACGGCCTGTTCGCCCGCCAGTACCCGTGGGCCTTCAACCCCTCGGGCAACAGCGGCTCCGCGGAGACCCAGGCGCAGTGCAACGGCGACCTCTCGCACGCCTGGTCCGACCAGCACCGGGCCTGGAACGGCGGCAAGATGGACTCCTGGGTGTCCGCCAAGGGCACCGTCCGCACCCTCGGCTACCTGCAGCGCGCCGACATCCCGTTCCACTACGCGCTGGCCGACAACTGGACCATCTGCGACGCCTACCACTGCTCGGTGCTCAGCGCGACCGGCCCCAACCGCACCTACCACTGGAGCGGGACGATCGACCCGGCCGGCACCGCGGGCGGCCCGGCCTACGACGGCGGCTCCGAGTCCAACCTGCGCTGGCAGACCTACGCCGAGGCGCTGGAGAACGCCGGCGTCAGCTGGAAGGTCTACCAGAACGCCGCCGACAACTTCGGCGACAACGCCCTCGCCTACTTCAGCCAGTTCACCGGCGCCGCGGCCGGCAGCCCGCTGGCCGTCAAGGGCATGGGCTCGGTGCCCAAGGTCACCGGCCGGACCCCGGACGACATCGCCGCCGCGATCCGGGCCGACGTGCAGAACGGCACCCTGCCGCAGGTCTCCTGGATCGTCGCCGACCAGCAGTCCTCCGAGCACCCCTACGCCACCCCCGAGGACGGCGCGCACTTCGTCCACCTGGTGATGGACGCCCTGAACGCGGACCCCAACGTGTTCAACTCCACCGTCCTGCTGATCAACTACGACGAGAACGACGGCTTCTTCGACCACGTCCCGCCGCCGGCCGCCCCCGCCGGCACCGCCGGCGAGTTCTGCAACTCCACCAACATCGGCCTCGGCTTCCGCGTCCCGCTGATCGCCGTCTCCCCGTGGACCCGCGGCGGCTGGGTCAACTCCGAGACCTTCGACCACACCTCGGTGCTGCGCTTCCTGGAGGTGTGGACGGCCGCCCTCGGGCAGCCCGCCACCAGCCCCAACATCAGCGCCTGGCGCCGCCAGGTCTGCGGCGACCTCACCTCGGTCTTCGACTTCGCCAACCCGGTGTACGGCATGCCCACGCTGCCCGACACCTCGCAGACCATCGGCCTGTCCACCTGCGGCCCGCTGCCCAACCCCGCGCCGAGCAACAACGCGCTGCCCGCGCAGGAGCCCGGCACCCGCCCGGCCCGTGCCCTGCCGTACCAGCCGAACGCCAACCTGGACCACCTGGAGTTCGGCTCGGGCGGAGTGATGAAGGTCTGGATCAGGATGGACAACAGCGGCACCGTGGCCACCCGGGCCGCGCACTTCGCCGCCTACGCCAACGCCTACCGCGGCGGCGGCCCCTGGCAGTACACCGTCGACCCGGGCGCCGGCACCAGCGACTTCTTCAACTGCGGCACCAACTTCGGCGGCGGCCCCTACGACCTCACCGTGGTCGGCCCCAACCGCTTCCTGCGCCGCTTCAAGGGCGACGCCACCAAGGCCGGCAAGAACGCGGCCGTCACCGCCTCGTACGCGGTCGAGCCGGGCACCGGCAAGCCGGCGGTCTACTTCAAGCTGGCCAACACCGGCAGCGCCTCGATGACCTTCACCATCACGTCCGGCAACTACCGCACGGACGGCCCCTGGACGTACCAGGTGCCGGCCGGCGGCAGCGTCAGCGACTTCTTCAACGCGGTCGCCTACAACAACGGCTGGTACGACTTCACCGTCACGGTGGACGCCGACGCCACCTGGTCGCAGCGCTTCACCGGCCACCTGGAGACGGGCGCGCCCAGCGTCAGCGGCTGACCTCGCCTACCCGTACGGGCCCCGGGGGAACCACGGATCGTGGACCTCCCGGGGCCCGTACGGCGTCAGCAGGGTGAAGGTGTGCACCCCCGCCGCGTACTCGGCGAGCTGGACGGCGCCGTAGCGGGTCTCCAGCTCGGCCTGCACCGGCACCGGCAGCCTGCTCAGCGCCCGGCGCAGCTGCAGCGCGTCCCGCCGGCTGACCGGGTGCGGGGCGCGCAGCACCAGCCGCAGCGGGCTCAGCGGCCCGGCCACCGGGACGCCGGTGCCCAGCTCGTAGCCGACCGCGCCGATCGGGCCCCAGGGGAGCCGGTGGTCCGCGACCAGCCGGCCGACCTCCGGCAGCAGGGCCAGCGCCGGGATGCCGTCGACCCGGGCGGGGGCCAGTCGCGCCCGCCGCTCGGCCAGGTGCTCGGGCCGCAGCGTCCGGGCCACCGCGGCCCAGGGGGCCAGCGCGTCCAGCCGCTGCCCGGGGCGCGGGCCGCGCACCGTCACCGGGATCCGGTGCTCGGGCGCCGCCTCCTCGTCCCGGGTGCAGTGCTGCGGGCGCGGCACGTCCACCGGGGCGCCGGCCGGCGAGGGCGCCCGACCGACGGTCACCCAGGGGTGCGCCCGCAGCACCGTCCGCGCCCAGTCCGGCAGCTCGCCGCCCGCGACCGGGCGCAGCGAGCCGGGGCACTGCATCAGCAGCAGGTCGTGGGTGCCGGGCAGCCGCCCGTCCAGCGCGGCCAGCGGGCCGACCCGCCGGCGCGGTCCGTCGTGCAGTTCCTCGGTCGAGTTCCTCACACCGCCACCCTCCGCCCGTCCCGCGCCGCCCGACTACGGCCCTTCGACGCGTTCACCAGGGACCAAAGGCTCAAGGTGCACCCCTCGGTCCCCGGTGTGAGAGTGGGGGCAGCCCGGAGTTCCACAGTTCCGTCCGCAGCAGGAGGAGTCATGGGCATCTTGGACAGGCTGTTCCACCGGCCGCCGCAGCACGAGTCCACCGGGCAGGAGGCCGCTCAGCGCGCCGCCCTCGCCCACGACGAGGCCGCCGACGCGTACGGCGAGGAGGTCGAGCGCACCCGGGACTCCCAGGAGAAGCTCGCCCAGGAGAGGGTCGCCCAGGAGGAGGCCGACCGGCGTGCCGCCGAGAACATGACGGCCGAGGGCGACCCCTGGGGCTGAGCCCCTCGGTCATCCGTCTCTCCGCCGCGGTCGTCCGGCCCCTCCAGGTCAGCCGGCCCGCGGCGGTCAACCGGCCCGCGGCGGCAGTGGCGGTCGCCGCAGGTCCGGCCGGGGCGTGGATTCCGGCGGGGGCGCCGCCGCCGGCGCGTCCTCCAGCAGTTCCAGGGCGAGTTGGACGGCGGCGACCAGCTCCGGATGGCGCCCCCGGGCCCAGTCCTGGGGGGTGCGCAGCACGTGCACGTCCGGTTCCACGCCCCGGTTCTCCACCGACCAGCCGAGCCCGCCGCCGAACCAGGAGGCGTTCTTCGGCACCGAGATCTGGGTGCCGTCGCCCAGGGTGTGCCGCCCGGTCATCCCGACCACCCCGCCCCAGGTGCGGTTGCCGATCACCGGGCCGAGGCCGAGCAGTTTGATCGCCGCGATGATCACGTCCCCGTCCGAGCTGGTCGCCTCGTCGGCGAGCGCCACCAGCGGGCCGCGCAGCGCGTGCCGGGGCCAGCGGACGGGCTGGCGGTCCCGGCTGAAGTCCCAGGCGAGGACGTGCCGGGTGAGCTTCTCCAGGACGAGTTCGGAGACGTTGCCGCCGGCGTTGCCGCGTACGTCCAGCACCAGCGCGGGCTTGTCCAGTTCGCGCCGCAGGTCCCGGTTGAACTGGGCCCAGCCGGAGCCGCCGAGGTCCGGGATGTGCAGGTAGCCGCACCGGCCGTCGCTGAACTCCCGTACCAGGGAACGCCGTTTGGTCACCCAGTCCTGGTAGCGGACGGCCCGTTCGTCGGTCAGCGGGGTGACGGTGATCCGCCGCACCGGGCCGTCCGGGCCGCTGCGCAGGGCGAGTTCGACGGTGGTGCCGCCGGTGCCGGCCAGCAGCGGCAGCGGTCCGCGCACCGGGTCCACCGGGCGGCCCCCGATCTCCAGCAGCTCGTCGCCGTCCCGGACGCCCCGGGCCGCCAGCGGGGCGCGGGCGCGCGGGTCGGAGGACTCGCCGGGCAGCACCCGGTCGACCAGCCAGCGGCCGTCGGGGGCGCGGTGGGCGTTGGCGCCGAGCAGGCCGAGCGGCTGCTGGGCGAGGGTGGGGCCCTCGGCGCGCCGGGAGGGGGTGACGTAGGCGTGCGAGGTGCCGAGTTCGCCGAGGAGCTCGCGCAGCAGGTCGGCGAAGTCGTCGGGTGAGCAGATCCGTTCCAGCAGCGGCTCGTACTGGGCGACCAGGGCGGGCCAGTCCAGCCCGGACATCCGCTCGTCCCAGAACTGGTCCCGGACGATCCGGGCCGCCTCGTGGTACGCCTGGCGCCACTCGGCGGCGGGGTGCACGGTGTGGGTGATCCGGCGCAGGTCGACGCTGGTCCCGGCGGAGGGGGCGCCGACCGGGACCACCCGCAGCGTCCCGGCCGAGTAGACCGCGATCGAGCCGCCGTCCCCGGAGACCGCGTAGCCGTCCAGCTTGTCGACCAGCGTGCTGCGGGTGCCCCGGGCCAGGTCGAAGTGCTCCAGGGAGGGGCGGCCGGAGGTGTCGTCGGGGCTGGCGAAGGTCTGCCCGAGGGTGCCGGAGATCGGCCAGCGCAGCCAGACCAGGCCGCCGCGCACCGCGTCGGTGGCCGAGTACTTGGAGGCGATCACCGGGAACTGCAGCAGCCGCTCGCCGATGCCCTGGGGGTCGACCCGGACGGTGCCGTCGCCGCCGCCGTCCCCGCGCGGGGCGCCGTCCTCGGTGGGCGCGGCGAACGGGGAGGGCGTGTCGGCGGTGAGCGGGACGAGGTAGGGGCGGCAGCCGACCGGGAAGGAGAGGTCGCCGGTGTGCACGTCGTGGACGGGGTCGAAGCCGCGCCAGGACAGGAAGGCCAGGTAGCGGCCGTCCCGGGTGAACACCGGCTGCTCGTCCTCGAACCGGCCGTCGGTGACGTCGGTGATCGGCGCGGGGGCGTCGGTGCGGGTGAGCCGGATCCGGCGCAGTGAGCGCCCGGCGGCCGGCTGGGACCAGGCGATCCAGTGCGAGTCGGGGGAGAACCGGGCGCTGGAGACGGGCCCGTAGTCGGAGGCGGCCAGTTCGCGGACCTCACCGTCGGCGGCGGTCACCAGCAGCAGCCGCCCGTCGGAGGTGGTGACGGCGAGCCGGGCGCCGTCGGGGGCGGCGGTGAGCTCCAGGGCCCGGCCGAGCCGGCCGGCGGCGAGCACCCGGTGGTGGTGGTGCGCGGCCTCCTCGTGTCCGGGCAGCGGCACCACCTCGATCGCGTCGGCGCCCTCGGCGTCGGTGATCCAGGCGGCCTCGTCGGTGTGGCCGAGCACCACGGGCAGCCGGGTGCGGACCCCGGGGGTGTCGGCGAGGGCCCGGGCCGGGCCGTCCTTGTGGGTGAGCCAGTACTGGCTGCCGCGCACGGTGATCACCCCGGCCCGCCCGGTCTGGTCGCAGGCGAGGTCCTTGACCTGGGAGGCGGCGCCGACCTGGTACGGGCGGCGGCCGGCCCGGGCGCCGCCGAGCGGCACGTCCAGCCGGCGCGGGGCGGGGGCGTCCAGGCCGTCGAGCAGCCAGAGGTCGCCGGCGTGCTGGTAGACGATCCGGGTGCCGTCGGTGGCGGCCTCGCGGGCGTAGTAGGAGGCGTGGTCGGTGTGCCGGCGCAGGTCGGTGCCGTCGGGGCGGCAGGAGTAGAGGTTGCCGATGCCCTCGTGGTCGGAGAGGAAGGCGATCCGGTCGTCGACCGGCATGGGGGAGGCGAGGTGGCCGGTGTGCTCGGGCAGGATCCGTTCGCCGTCCACCCAGAGCCGGCCGACGGCGCCGCCGCGGTAGCGCTTCCAGGCGGCGGGTTCGTGCGGGGCGGAGCCGGTGAGCAGGACGGTCCGCCGCCGGCTCAGCTGGGCGTCGCCGACCGGGCCCCAGGGCATCCGGCGGCCGGGGGAGCCGTCGGGCGGCAGGGCGTGCGCCCAGGTGTAGTGGCCGAAGGGCTCGTGGAAGGAGGTGACGGCCAGGACCTCGCCGTCCGGCAGCCAGCCGCGCACCCGGGTGTCCTGGCTGCCCCAGTAGCTGAGCCGGCGGGCCTCGCCGCCCTCGGTCGGGGCGGTCCACACCTCGGGGGTCAGGCCGAGCCAGCTGGTCCAGGCGAGGGTGCGGCCGTCGGGGGAGAAGCGGGGGTGGCTGACCCGGGTGCGGTCGCAGCCGACCCGCCAGGCCCGGCCGGTGGTGGCGGCGCCGGCGTCCAGCGGCGCGATCCAGACGTCGTCCTCGGCGGTGAAGGCGAGCAGGTCGCCGTGCAGGTGGGGGTGGCGGAGGTAGCCGGGCGGGGTCACTCCTCCATCCTTCGACGGGGTGTCACCCCCGGCAACCGGGGCGGTCCCGCCGGGCTCCCGGACCGGTCTGGACCATTGACAGCGCACTGTCGGATCCACTTCAGTGGTCTAGTCCAACTTGGGTGCCAGGCCGGGCCGTTCCCCCCCACTGGCGCGTGCTCCGGCGTGCCCTCGGACGTCCCCCACGACCGCGCCACCGCAGGGAGCACCCGCCATGCGCAGATCGACCATGCCCAGACACCGCCGTGCCGCACTCGCCGCCGGCACCGCCTCCGCCGTCGCCGCCGCCACCCTGGTCGGCGTCACCCTGGGTCCGGCGCCCGCCGCCTCGGCCGGAGAGTTCCTGGTCAACGGCGGCTTCGAGTCCGGCTCGCTCGGCCCCTGGAGCTGCACCGGCAACTCCGGCAGCGTCGTCACGACCCCCGTGCACAGCGGCGGCCACGCGCTCGCCGCCGCCGCCACCGCCGGCGACACCGCCCAGTGCTCCCAGACCGTCGCCGTCGCGCCCAGCACCACCTACACGCTCAGCGCCTACGTCAACGGCTCCTACGTCTACCTGGGCGTCGACGGCGGCGGCCCCAGCACCTGGACCCCCGGCACCGGTGGCGGCTACCAGAAGCTCAGCGTCAGCTTCACCACCGGCGCCAACCAGACCACCGCCACCGTGTACACCCACGGCTGGTACGGCCAGGGCACCTACTACGCGGACGACGTCTCGCTGGACGGCCCGGGCGCCCCCAGCCCGACGCCCACCCCGACGCCGACGTCCACGCCGACGTCCACGCCGACGTCCACGCCCACCGGCACCCCCACCGGCACCCCGACGTCCACCCCCACCGGAACGCCCACGGGCACCCCCTCCGGCGGCCACACCCTGGTCGGCTACCTGCACGCCAGCTTCGCCAACGGCGCCGGCTACACCCGGCTGGCCGACGTCCCCGGCTCCTGGGACGTCATCGACCTCTCCTTCGGCGAGCCGACCGCCCCGACCTCCGGCGACATCCGCTTCAACCGCTGCTCGACCACCGACTGCCCGACCGCCGAGTCCGACGCCGACTTCAAGGCCGCCATCGCCGCCAAGCGCGCCCAGGGCAAGAAGGTGCTGATCTCGATCGGCGGCCAGAACGGCCAGGTCCAGCTGACCACCGCCGCCGCCCGGGACGCCTTCGTCAGCTCGGTCTCGGCGATCATCGACACGTGGGGCCTGGACGGCCTGGACATCGACTTCGAGGGCCACTCGCTCTCCCTCGACACCGGCGACACCGACTTCAAGAACCCGAAGAGCGCGGTCATCGTCAACCTGATCTCGGCACTGAAGACCCTCAAGGCCAAGTACGGTCCGGGCTTCGTGCTGACCATGGCGCCGGAGACGTTCTTCGTCCAACTCGGCTACCAGTACTACGGATCCGGCCCCTGGGGCGGCCAGGACCCGCGCGCCGGGGCGTACCTGCCGGTCATCTACGCGCTGCGCGACGACCTCACCCTGCTGCACGTCCAGGACTACAACTCCGGCTCCGTCATGGGCCTGGACAACCAGTACCACTCCATGGGCGGCGCCGACTTCCACGTCGCGATGACCGACCTGCTGCTCAAGGGCTTCCCGGTCGCGGGCAACGCCGCCAACGTGTTCCCGCCGCTGCCCGCCTCGAAGGTCGCCATCGGCATGCCGGCCACCACCAACGCGGGCAACGGCTACATCGCCCCGGCCGAGGTGGACAAGGCGCTGGACTGCCTCACCAGGCTGGTCAACTGCGGTACGTACGTGCCGCGTTCGGGGGCCCAGCCGAACCTGGCCGGGCTGATGACCTGGTCGGTCAACTGGGACCAGTTCGGCGGCCGGGAGTTCTCCAGGAACTTCGACGGCTACTTCGGCCGCTGACCGGAGGCCGGGTCCGTGCCCCGGAGCCCGTGTCGCGGGGTCCGCGCCCGGTCGGGTGCGGCCCCCGCGACCCCGCTGGGCCGTCAGCCCAGCAGCAGCCGCCTCGCCCCCTCGACCGCCGCCGGGGAGGCCGTCGCGAGCGAGCCGGCAGAGTACGGCGGCTGCGGGTCGTACTCGATGAGCAGCTGGATCGCCTCCGCGGTGGCGTCCCCGGCGATCAGGCCGGTCAGCCGCAGCGCGAGGTCGATCCCGGCCGAGACCCCGGCCGCGGTCGCGTACTTGCCGTCGACCACGATCCGCTCGGTGCCGGTCGGCTCCGCCCCGAAGCCGGGCAGGCGGTCCAGGACGCCCCAGTGGGTGGTGGCCCGGCGGCCCCGGAGCAGCCCGGCGGCGCCCAGGATCAGCGAGCCGGAGCAGACCGAGGTGGTCCAGGTGGTGGTCGCGTCCACCCGGCGCACCCAGTCGAGCACCGCCTCGTCGGTCAGCTGCGCCTCCGTCCCGGGGCCGCCGGGGACGAGGAGCAGGTCGGCCGAGTCCACCTCGTCCAGCGTGGCGTCCGCGGTGATCGCCAGGCTGGTCCGGTCGTTGCGGACCGGCCCGCGCTGCGCGGAGGTGAACACCACCTCGGCCCCGGGGATCCGGGACAGCACCTCGTACGGGCCGACCGCGTCGAGGGTGGTGAAGTCGGGGTAGAGCAGGACGGCGATGCGCATCAGTGACCTCCAAGGGGCTGCGAACCATCGGGCGGGGAACCACCGGGCCGCGAACCATCGGGCGGGGAACCACCGGGCCGCGAACCATCGGGTGGGGAACCACCGGGCTGGGACCGGAAGCGGCGTCGGTACTCGGCGGGCGGGGCGGCCAGGGACCGGACGAAGGCGCGCCGCATCGCCTCCGGGGTGCCGTAGCCGCAGGAGCGGGCGATCTCCTCGATGCCGTCGTCGGTGTCCTCCAGCTGCCGCCGGGCGGCCTCCAGCCGGACCGAGTCCACGTACCGGCCCGGGGTCACCCCCACCTCGGCGGCGAAGGCCCGGGCGAAGTGCCGCGGCGACAGCGCCGACCGGTGGGCCAGCGCCTCGACCGACAGGTCGGCCTCGGGGTGCTCGGCGATCCACCGCTGGACCTCGCGCAGCGGCTGCCGGGCCGCCACCTGGGCGGCCAACTGGGTGCTGAACTGGGCCTGGTTGCCCGGCCGGCGCAGGAAGACCACCAGGTGACGGGCGATCAGCAGCGCGGCGTCCCGGCCGTGGTCCTCCTCGACCAGGGCCAGCGCCAGGTCGATCCCGGCGGTGACCCCGGCCGAGGTGGCGATGTGGCCGTCCCGGACGTGGATCGGATCCGGGTCGACCGTGACGTCCGGGAACCGCCGGGCCAGTTCCCCGCAGTAGGCCCAGTGGGTGGTCACCCGGCGTCCGGAGAGCAGTCCGGCCTCGGCGAGCAGGAAGGCGCCGGTGCACACCGAAACCACCCGCTCGGCCCGGCCGGCCAGCTCCCGGATCCGTGCCACCAGCAGGCCGTCCGGCGGCTCGCCGCCCTGCCCGCCGGGGACCAGCAGGGTGTGCACCGGCCCGGCCTCGGCCAGGTCGGTGTCCGGCAGCAGCCGCAGCCCGCTGGTGCTGGCCACCGGCCCGCCGCCGAGCGAGGCGGTGGTCACCCGGTACGCGCCCGGCTGCCCGGCGGCCGCGCCCGCTCCCGCGAACACCTCCATGGGCCCGGTCACGTCCAGGCTCTGCACGCCCTCGTAGAGGACGACGACCACGCTGCGCGCTCTCATGCGGCCAGCCTGTCAGCGGGCCGCGGTGGCAGCAATGACCGGTTTCCCACCTTTCCTGCCATCCGGGATGCCGTTCCTCCGGTGCCCAGGACGGAAAACGCCGAGAGGCCCCTCGCTTTCGCAAGGGGCCTCTCGGCTGTCTGTGCGCCGCCAGGGACTCGAACCCCGGACCCGCTGATTAAGAGTCAGCTGCTCTAACCAACTGAGCTAGCGGCGCCTGCTGACCTGGAGAACATTACCTGGTCAGCGGCCGAAACACCCAATCGGCCCCGGAGCGCCCGGCCTGCTCAGGCGGTGAGCACCACCTTGCCGCGGACGTGCCCGGTGCCGACCAGCCGGTGCGCCTGTTCGGCCCGCTCCAGCGGCAGCGTCTCGGCGATCTCGATCCGCAGCCCGCCGGTCTCCCAGAGCCGGACCAGCTCGGTCAGCCGCTCGGCGGTGCGCGGCGCCCGCAGCCCCCGGACGCCCAGCCGCTCGGCCTCCGGGTAGTCGACCACGGTGCCGATCCGGTCCCGGTCGGCGACCAGCTCGACGGAGGCCGCCAGGGCGCCCCGGCCGGCCGCGTCGAAGGCCGCGTCCACCCCCTGCGGGGCGACCGCCCGGACCCGCTCGACCAGCCCCTCGCCGTACGCGACCGGGATCGCGCCCAGCTCGCGCAGGTAGTCGTGGTTGCGCTCGCTCGCGGTGCCGATCACGGTGGCGCCCAGGGCCCGGGCGAGCTGGACGGCGACGGTGCCGACCCCGCCGCTGGCGCCGTGCACCAGGACGGTGTCGCCGGCGGCGACACCGAGCAGGTCCAGCGCGACGTGGGCGGTCTGGCCGGAGGCGGAGAGCGAGCCGGCCTGCTCCCAGGGCATCCCGGCGGGCTTGGCCACCAGCTGGGCGGCGTCCACCGTGACCAGCTCGGCCTGGCAGCCCAGCATGCGGAAGCCCAGCACCTCGTCGCCGACCCGCCAGGCGTCGACGCCCGGCCCGAGCCGGTCCACCACCCCGGCGAACTCGTTGCCGAGGACGATCGGCGGCTCGGCCACCAGCCCCGGCGGGCGGAAGCCCTCCCGGATCGCGAGGTCCACCGGCTGCACCGCGGCGGTGTACACCCGGACCCGGACCTCGCCCGCTGCGGGCTCGGGGTCGGCCACCTGGGTGACCCGCAGGACCTCCGGACCGCCGGACGTCGGTACCGTGACCGCCTTCATGGGGGCTCCTCTCGCCGGTTCCATCACGCGAACACCCCGATCCTCGGTGCTGAAGTGCGCTTCAGGTCAAGCGCCTGTTCGGCGTGTCTTCACCTATGGGCGCATTGTCAGATTTATCCTGGGCGGCGCTCAGCCGTCCGTCGCCGGCCGGCCGTCCGTCGCCGGCCGGCCGTCCGTCCCGATCGGCCGTCCGTCCCGATCGGCCGCCGGCCGTCGATCCGCCGTCGAGAGGAACCTCCCCGTGGGCCAGCTGCCCCTGTTCTTCCTGGTGCTGCTCGCCTCCGTGGTGACCATGCCACTCGCCCGCAGGACGGGCGTGCCGCAACCGGTCCTGATGACCCTGCTCGGCATCGTCATGGCCCTCGTCCCGCAGATCCCGGACGTCAAGATCGAGCCCGAGCTGATCCTCCCGCTGGTCCTGCCGCCACTGATCTTCGCCGTCGCCCGGCGCTCCTCGGTCCGCTACTTCAAGGCCAACGCCCGCTCGATCCTGCTGCTGGCGATCGCCCTGGTGGTGGTCACCACGATCGCCGTGGCCGGCGCCGTGCACTGGCTGCTGCCCGCCCTGCCGCTGGCCGCCGCGATCGCGGTCGGCGCGCTGGTCTCCCCGCCCGACCCGGTGGCCGCCGTCGCGGTGGCCGGCAGCATCGGGCTGCCCCGGCGCCTAGTGGCGATCCTGGAGAGCGAGGGCCTGTTCAACGACGTCACCGCGATCGTCATCTACTCGCTGGCCATCGAGGCCATGGTCAGCGGCGACTTCTCGGTCGGCCACGCGGTGCTGCGCTTCGTGCTGTCGGCGGTGCTCGCCGTGATCGTCGGCGTGGTGCTCGGCTGGGTGAACGCCAAGCTCGCCGACCGCCTGGACGACCCGACCCAGCAGGTCGCGCTCAACCTCCTGGTGCCCTTCGCCGCCTACACCATCGCTGAGGAGATCCACGGCTCCGGCGTGCTCGCCGTGGTGATCTGCGCGCTCTACCTCGCCGAGCGGGCCGCCGACGCCGACGCCGTCGCCTACCGGCTGGTCGGCAACGCCTTCTGGGAGGTGGTCGAGATCCTGATCACCGGCGTCGCCTTCGGCCTGATCGGCCTGGAGCTGGCCACTGTGCTCAAGGAAGCCGGCCGCGGCTGGACCGGTTTCCTCGGCGACGCCGCCGTGGTCATCGCGGTCGTGGTGCTGGTCCGGCTGTTCTGGCTGCTGCCGGCCGGCTGGCTGTCGAAGAAGCTGCGCAAGGGGGACGAGGAGGACACCCCGTTCAGCTGGAAGGAGAGCGTGGTCCTCTGGTGGTCCGGCATGCGCGGGGTGGCCACCGTCGCCCTGGCCCTCGCCATCCCGCTCGTCCTGCACTCCGGCGCGGACTTCCCGGAGCGCGGCCGGCTGGTCTTCATCGCCTTCAGCGTGGTGCTGTTCACCCTGCTGGTCCAGGGTCTGACGTTGCCCTGGCTGGCCAAGCGGCTCGAACTGGACATCGACCAGGACAAGCACGAGCAGGCCGTGCGCCAGCTCTGGTGGCGGGCCGCCAAGGCCGGACTCCAGCGGCTCGGCGAACTGGAGGAGCAGGACAAGCTGCCCGCCGAGGTCGCCGACCGGCTGCGGGACCGTCAGCACGACCGGCTGGCCCGGCTCTGCCCGGAGAACTACGCCGAGGAGGAGGCCGCCGAGGCCAAGCAGCGGATCGCCCAGTGGCGGGCCGCCGCCGAGGTCGAGCAGGAGATGATCGCCGCCTCCCGGCGCGAGATGCTCGTCGCCCGCAGCGAACCGGGCGCCGACCCGGAACTGGTCGACCACGTGCTGCGCGGACTGGACCTGCGCTCCGAACGGAAGTAGCGGGCGCGACGGAAGCGCTGTGCCCGACGGATGTGGCGGACGCAACGGATGTGGCGGACGCAACGGAAGTGACGGGCAGTCCGCGCCCGGCCACCGGAATGTGCGCGACCCCCGCCGAGGTTGCATAGGCTGAACCCGGGCAGGCCGTCAACGGAGTCGGCGCACCACCAGTACCGCCACGACCTCGCGAGCAGGCCCTCACCGCCTGACCCTCACGCCTGGCCCTGCCGGTTTCTGCACCCAGATGAATCGAGGACCCACCGATGTCGGAGACCCGCGCCGACGCCCGCACCCCGCTCGACCGCACCCCGCAGTGGGCCGCCCTGGCCAAGCACCGGTCCGAGCTGGGCGAGACCCACCTGCGCGAGCTGTTCGCCGCCGACCCCGAGCGCGGCCGCACCCACACCCTGCGGGTCGGCGACCTGTACGTGGACTACGCCAAGCACCTGGTCACCGACGAGACGCTGGAGCTACTGCGCGAACTCGCCGCCGCCACCGGCGTCGCCGAGCTGCGGGACGCCATGTTCCGCGGCGAGAAGATCAACCTCACCGAGCAGCGCGCCGTCCTGCACACCGCGCTGCGGGCCCCGCGCGACGCCGTCGTCGAGGTCGACGGCGTCAATGTCGTCCCCGGGGTGCACGCCGTCCTGGACAAGATGGCCGGCTTCGCCGACCGGGTCCGCAGCGGCGAGTGGAAGGGCCACACCGGCAAGCCGATCCGCGCCGTGGTCAACATCGGCATCGGCGGCTCCGACCTCGGCCCGGCGATGGCCTACGAGGTGCTCCGCTCGTTCGGCGAACGCGACCTGGCGGTGCGTTTCGTCTCCAACGTGGACGGCGCCGACCTGCACGAGGCGGTCCGCGACCTCGACCCGGCCGAGACGCTGTTCATCGTCGCCTCGAAGACCTTCACCACCATCGAGACCATCACCAACGCCGTCTCCGCCCGGGGCTGGCTGCTCGACGGCCTGGGCGCCGGCACCGAGGCGGTGGCCAAGCACTTCGTCGCGTTGTCCACCAACGCCCAGGGCGTGCAGGACTTCGGCATCGACACCGCCAACATGTTCGAGTTCTGGGACTGGGTCGGCGGCCGCTACTCCTACGACTCGGCGATCGGCCTCTCGCTGATGATCGCCATCGGCCCGGACGCCTTCCGCGAGATGCTGGACGGCTTCCACCTGGTCGACGAGCACTTCCGCACCGCCCCGCCGGAGCAGAACGTCCCGCTGCTGCTCGGCCTGCTGGGCGTCTGGTACGGCGCGTTCTTCGACGCCCAGGCGCACGCGGTGCTGCCGTACTCGCACTACCTGTCCAAGTTCACCGCCTACCTCCAGCAGCTGGACATGGAGTCCAACGGCAAGTCGGTGACCCGCGACGGCACCCCGGTCGGCTGGCAGACCGGCCCGGTGGTCTGGGGCACCCCCGGCACCAACGGCCAGCACGCCTACTACCAGCTGCTGCACCAGGGCACCAAGGTGATCCCGGCCGACTTCATCGGCTTCGCCCGCCCGGTCGCCGACCTGCCCGACCGCCTGGTCGCCCAGCACGACCTGCTGCTGGCCAACTTCTTCGCCCAGACCCAGGCGCTGGCCTTCGGCAAGACCCCGGAGGAGGTCGCCGCCGAGGGCGTGCCGGCCGAACTCGTCCCGCACAAGACCTTCAAGGGCAACCACCCGACCACCACCATCCTGGCCGCCGAGCTGACCCCGTCGGTGCTCGGCCAGCTGGTCGCGCTGTACGAGCACAAGGTGTTCGTCCAGGGCGCGATCTGGAACATCGACTCCTTCGACCAGTGGGGCGTCGAGCTGGGCAAGGTGCTCGCCAAGCGGATCGAGCCGGTGCTGCTCACCGGTGAGGGCGGCGAGCAGCTGGACAGCTCCACCGCCGAGCTGGTCGCCCGCTACCGCGCGCTGCGCGGCCGCTGAGCCCCGGCCGGGCCGTCCCGTTCCGGCGGGCGGCCCGGCCGTTCCTCCGGCGGGACCGCCCGGGCGGTCCTCCGGTGCCCCGGACGGGAAACGCCGAGAGGCCCCTCGCTTTCGCAAGGGGCCTCTCGGCTGTCTGTGCGCCGCCAGGGACTCGAACCCCGGACCCGCTGATTAAGAGTCAGCTGCTCTAACCAACTGAGCTAGCGGCGCCTGCTGACAGAGAAGACTCTAGCAGCGGCCCGCGGTCGGGCCAAAATCGAATACCGGCCGCTCCCCGTTCACCCCCCGGTCACGACGACCGGCTCGGCCGGGACGGCCCCGCCGGGCTCGCGCGCCGCCCGTACGCAGGCCCAGAGCACCACCGAGGCCCCGGGCAGCCAGGGCTCCCGCTCGTCCGGGGCGACGATCCAGCGGCCCGACCCCCGGCCGGGGGAGTCCGGGCCGTGCACCATCCGCTGCAGCGGCGGCACCGTCACCGCGTCGCCCTTGCCGTGGCAGAGCAGCGGCGGCACGTCCCGGGCCCACTCCTCCCAGGCCAGCAGCCGGCGCAGCCGGGGGGCCGCGCCGGGCTGGACGAACAGCAGGGTGCGGCCCCGGTAGCCCGCGACCGGGCCGCAGCCGGGGCCGGAGGCCCACAGTTCGTCCAGCACCCGGCGCCCGAACAGCGACGGCATGCTGATCACGTCGAAGGCCCGCCCGCAGGGCAGCACGGAGGGCGCCCACGGGCGGGCCTCCCAGAGGGCGCGCATGCTGCGCGGGTACTCGCTGGCGGAGGCCAGCCAGGCCTCCCCGGCCACGGTGACGTACTCCACCGACTGGTGCGTCCAGATGTCCACGCCCAGCAGCCTGCGCCGTGCGCGCCCCCGGTGTGGCGGAAAGCGCCGTTCGCCGGACAGGGTGGCGGGCGATCGCGTACCCTCCGCCGCTGGCATATGCCAGCGGCTGCCCGGACGGGCTTCAGTCCTCGTGGCGGCGCGGCTGGAGCAGGCCGCGGCCGTACTCGATCATCTTGGCCGCGTAGTCCGGGGTCCAGTCCGCGCGCTCGGCGACCTCGGTGTCCGACAGCGCGTCGAACCGGCGCGGGTCGGCGAGCTGGGCGGCGGCGACGGCCTGGAAGTCGGTGGCCCGCTCGGCGGCGGCCCGGAAGGCCAGGGCCAGTTCGGTGGAGCGGCGCAGCAGCTCCGCGGGGTCGTCGATGGACTCCAGGTCGAAGAATCGTTCCGGCTCCGGTTCGGCGGACTGCGGCTCGAACAGGAGCTGCACGGGGCGCAGTCGCCTGGTGGGCTCGGGCGTCTCGGCGGGGGAGTCGGGCATGGACGGACACCTCCGGGGTCTCGGTGAGGGAGGGCGGCGGGCTGCTCCGGGCCGCACCGCCCGATCGTGGCCGCCGTCCATTGTCTCGCGGTGGCGGCCGGTAGCGGAACGGTGCGCGTGCAGGCGCTATTCCCCGGCACGCGCCGGGGCGGTGCCCCGGGCGCCGCGCTTCCGGATCGCGTGCGAACCGGTTGTGCCGGGTACAGCAGTCCTCCACCGAACCGGGAGCACCCCATGCGCGCACCGTCCACCGGCCTCCTGCCGGCCGCCGCCGTCCTGACCGCCGCCGTCCTGACCGCGGTCGCGTCCGCCGGGCCCGCCTTCGCCGCCGAGACGGCCAAGGTCGTCACCGGGCCGCCGAGCGCCCCCGGCGGCGTCTCCACGGCGGCCTGCCCGGCCGGCACCCACCTGACCGGCGGCGGCTACCGGCTCCAGCCCGACGCGGACGGACCGGTGCGCGTCAGCGGGCCGACCGCCGACGCCACCGGCTGGAGCGCCCAGGCCGAGCGCGGGTCCGTGGTGGCCTTCGCCGTCTGCGAGACCGAGGACTGACCGGGCCCTCGCCGGGGCCTGGCTGTCGGACGGTGTCGGATCGGGCAGGGATCCGAGAGACAGGCCCTACCGCAGGTGCACCCGGTGGCCGGCCAGGTGCTGGAGGACCTGGTGGTTCGCCTCCCAGCCGTCCGGGAAGGCCACCGGGACGCCCAACTGCACCGGCTCGGTGGCGGGGTGCTCGTCCAGCAGCTCCGCGATCCCGGCCCGGCCGACCACGATGCAGGCGTGCCGGTGGCGGGAGGCCAGCACGCAGAGCCGGCCGGTCTCCAGGTGGAAGGCGGTCGCGTCGGGGCGCCCGGAGAGCGGGTGCAGCACCACGGTGACGTCGTACTCCCGGCCCTGCAGCCGGTTCGCGGTGTCCACCGTGACGGCCGGACCGACCGTGCCGTCCACCGGGACGCCCACCTTGACCAGGGCCGCCCGCACCGCCGCCGCCTGGTCCCGGTGCGCGGTGCCGACGGCGATCCGGTCCGCGGTGAGCGGGGCCTCGCCCTGCTCGGAGCGGGCGGTCAGCCCGCGCTCCAGCAGCCGCCGGACGGTGGCCGCGACCGCCGCCACCGCCTGGGGGTCCGTCCGCACGGTGTGCCGGGCGGGCAGCTCCAGCAGCGCCCAGCCGTGCTCGGCCGCCCGGTCGATCACCGCGTCCAGCGCGGAGCCGTCCGGCCGTACGGCGGCGGTCAGCGCGCGGTCGTCCGGGTCGGTGCCGGAGCGGAACGGCGTGTACGGGTAGAAGGCGCGCGAGATCAGCGGTGCCGCGCTGGCCGGCAGCCGCCAGGAGACCGGCAGCCGGTGCGGTTCGATCTGCGGGTTGTGCGCCAGCATGGTCACCACGGCGCTGCCGGACGGGTCGTAGGACAGGCCCGCCCACTGCTCGGTGCCGACCACGGTGAACGGGTCCAGCTGCCCCGGGTCCCCGACGAACAGCGCCCGCTCGAAGAGCCGGGCCACCGCGAGCAGGGCGTCCGAGCGCATCTGGTACGCCTCGTCGACGATCGCGTGCCGCCACGGCGCCTCGGCCCGCACCCACTGCCACTTGGCGGAGGTCGAGATCACCACGTCGTGCTCGACCAGGTCGGCGACCTTGTCGGACGGCGTGACACTGGCGTGCCGGAGCACCTCCGGCCCCGGCCGGGAGTCCGCCGCGTGCAGCCGGCCGATCGTCAACTCCGGTGCCTTCTCGGCCAGTCGGCCGACCAGGTCGTCCACCTGGCCGTTGGTCTGGGCGACGATCATCAACCGCTCGCCGGCCGCCACCAGCTCGCGGGCGGCCCGCACCACCAGGGTCGACTTCCCGGCGCCGGGCGGGGAGTCCACCACCACGCCGCGCGGCGCGCCGGCCGACGGGTGGACGGTGGCCGCCAGGATGCGGGCCACCGCGGCGTCGGCCGCCGCGCCCGGGGGCTGCTCGCTCATCATTCCCAATCCTCGGTGGCGGCGGTGGCGGCGGTGGCGGCGGTCGGGGCCGGTACGGGTGCGGTGCCGGGCGGGCCGCCGTGGGTCCACGGGGTGTCGTCCGGCTCGGGCAGCGGCGCGGACTGGCGGACCGTCAACTCGAACAGGGTGAAGGTGACCGGCTCGCCGGGCTCGGGCACACTGCCCGGCTCGGGTTCCTTCCTGCGGCCCATGCCGGACAGCATCCGCAGCGTGATGGTGCCCTCCTCCGGGTCCACCGCCACGATCCGCGCCTTCTGCGCGGCCGGCCCTCCGCCGGCCTCCGGCCGGGGGGACCCCCATACCCGGTGCGCCTCCCGGCCGAGGTCGGCGTGCGGGCGGTCGGCGGTGCGCAGGGTGACCAGCGGACGGGGCTTGGGGGAGCGCCCGGTGGTGTCGTAGTCCGGCACCACCTCGGTCACCACCCCGCTGAACGCCTCGCCGGACAACCGGTGTTCGGCCATCGCCAGCGGGTCGTCCAGTGCCTCCTGGACGTCCAGCCGGGCCTGCTCGCGCTCGCGCTGGGCGAGTTTGCGGGCCGCGGTGACGGCGTCGTCCTGCCGGGGCTGCGGCGGCTCGCCGGCGGCCAGCCGGTCCCGGTGGCCGGTGTAGGACCAGCGGTCGCCGGTCCAGCGCTCCGCCAGGTGGCCGGCCGGCGGCAGGGCGCGCAACAGGTCCAGGCCCCGCCAGACGTCCCGCCAGGTGGGCAGCAGGACGGCGGACAGCACCCGCTCCAACTGCTCGACCGCCGAGCGGACGGCCGAGCGGGCGCGCTCGGCGGCGGCCTCGTCGCGCTGCCCGGTGCCGTCCTGCCCGGTGCCGTGCTGCAGGGCGCTGACGGCCGCGTCGTAGCGGGCGATCGCCGGGGCCAGCACGCCCTCGTCGAAGGCCGGGTCGGTGGCCGGGCCGGCCGGCGGGTGCAGCAGCTGCCCGTGCCCGTCGCGGGCGGACTCGGCCAGCTCGGCGGCCTGCGCGCCGGTCAGCCCCGGCGGGGGGTCGTGCCAGGCCAGCCGGGCCGCCAGGTGCTGGTCCTCCAGGTGGCTCTGGCCGGTGGCCCAGTGCCGGGCGAGCAGGCCGGTCATCGGCAGCAGCAGGCTGGAACCGGGCACCTGGGCACGGTCGGTGAGGTGGGTCAGCCAGCGGCCGAGCAGCGGCACCCGCAGCGGCGCCGGGTGGGGGCCCGGGTCGGCGTCCTCGGCGGTGCGGCGGAACCGGGTCGAGCGGCCGATCAGGGCGAGGTGGCGCACGCCCGCGCCGTTGGGCACGATCAACTGTGGTGCGTCCGCGCACAGTTCGCGGAACACCTGGGTCTTCTCGCCGGTCTCCGGGTCCTTCTCGGAGCCCTCGATCTGTTCGACGTCCGTGCCGAAGGACTCCAGGTAGGGCAGCAGGTCGGCGGCCAGCGCGGCCAGGTAGTCGAACCGGAGGGTGCGGTTGAGCGGCTGCGGCACCAGGTGCAGCCGGGGGGCGTCCCGGTCGGTGCCCAGCAGCACGGCCAGCGGCGCGCCGGACTCGCCGGCCGCGGTCAGCGGGACGAGCACCATGGGCCGCTCCGACAGGTGCCGGTGCCGGACGGTGGCCAGCGGCTCGGCCCGTCCGCTGCGGACGGCCTCCAGCCGGGCGAGGGTGGTCAGCAGGCTCATGCCCTCACGCCCAGGGCTTCCGCGCGCAGGGCGGCCGCGTACGCCAGGCGCTCGGCCGCCTCGTGCGCGCCGTCGCCGTCGCCGTCCGCGTCGGCGCTGCGGTCGCTGCCGTCGGTTCCGCCGGTGCCTTCGCCGCCGCCGGCGGCGGCCAGGGCCTCGGCGACCGTACGGATGCTGCCCAGCTCGCCGCGCACGCCCCGGCCGAGCTGCTCGACCCGGTCGTCGCAGCGGGCCCGGGCGCGGCAGTGGAAGCCGAGCTCGCAGGTGGAGAGGCAGTCCGGGCTGTAGGCGGCGGGCACCGTCTCGACCGAGGCGGTCAGCTGCTCGGCGGTCCGGGCCGGGACGCCGCCGTCGTCGGCGGCCAGGTCGAAGTCGGTGCCCGGCGGCAGCGTCGCCAGCAGCCGGTCGATGCCGGTCATCCGGCTCAGCTGGCGGCGGGTGGTGGCCAGTTCGCGGCGGACGTCGACGGCGACGGCGGTCGGCCGGTTGCCGAAGTCCTTCGGGCAGACCAGCAGCACGCTGGTGCGGGGGCTGCCCGGGAGCCGCTGCTCGGTGTACGGGTCGTCGGCGAGGGGGAGCCCGGCGGCCGCGGCGGCGGCGTGCTGGAGCGCCAGCACGTACACCGCGGCCTGGCGGGCTGCGGCGCCGACCTTGGCCGGGTCGGCGCTGCCGTCCAGCACCGGGAAGGACTTGATCTCCACCACCGTGCACCGCCCGCCGTGCACCACCAGGGCGTCCGGCTCCAGGTAGGCGGTGCTGCCGGCCACGGCGAGGCGCAGCATCGGGTGGTCCAGGAGCGTCCAGGAGTCCGGCTCGGCGGCGGCCCGGGCCAGTGCCTCGGCCGTCCGGTCGGCGCGTACGGCCGGGCCGGAGCGGTGCAGCAGGTCCGGCACCAGCAGTGGGGCGTGGTCGTCCACGGGGAGGCCGAGGTGGGCGCGGAGCGGCTCCAGCAGGGCGGCGTGGTCGTCCGCCTTCAGCCGGGACTCGAAGATCACGCCGCGGGCGATCGCGAACGGGGACTGCCCGAAGGGGGCGGGGCGGCCGAGCCGGGCGGCCAGCGCGGACTTGTCCACCCCGGCCGCGTCCAGCACGGCGCGGCGGTGGCAGCCGGGATTGGCGGCCAGCGCGGCGAGGGAGCGGGCGTTCAGACTGCGCTGCGGGGCCGGTCCGCGCAGCTCGGCGAGCCGCTGGGCGAGCGGCTCAGCGGGCCCGCGCAGCGGGACGTTCGTCGAGACGTTCATGGTGCGGCCCAGTGTCGCATCCGGGTCCGACAACGCGGTGCGGACCGGGCGGTTCCGGCTCGTTCCGCCCGTAACCGGCCCGTCCTGCCCGCTACTCCGGGCCCGCGATCGTGGGCGCCGTCCGGGTGGGGGATCATGGAGCCCGGTGCTCAAGGGTGAGACCGACCGTTGACCGCCCCGCTGCGAGGAGCCTTCCATGCCCGCCCGAATCGTGCTGGTCCGCCACGGTGAGACCGAGTGGTCGGCCACCGGTCGCCACACCGGCCGCACCGACATCCCGCTGACCGAGGAGGGCCGCACGATGGCCCGGGCGCTCGGCGCCCGGCTCGCCAAGGCCCCCTGGAACGGGCTGCCGGACGCGCTCGTCTACACCAGCCCGCTCGGCCGCGCCGAGGAGACCTGCGCCCTGGCCGGCTTCGGCGACCGCGCGGTGGAGCGCCCCGAACTGCTCGAGTGGGACTACGGCCAGTACGAGGGCCGCACCGGCGCCGACATCCGGGCCACCGACCACCCCGGCTGGCTGATCTGGCGCGACGGGGTGCCCGGCGGCGAGAAGCTCTCCGACGTGGCCGCCCGGGTGGACGCCTTCCTCGCCGAAGTGAACGGGGAGCACGGCGTCCCGGAGTCGGACTCCACCGTCATGCACTGCGCCGACCGGGACGTCGTCCTGTTCGCGCACGGCCACCTGCTGCGCATCCTGGCCGCCCGCTGGCTGGGCCTGCCGCCCGAGTTCGCCCAGCGCTTCAAGCTCGGCACGGCGGCGCTGTGCGTGCTGTCCTGGGAGTACGGCGCCCCGGCGGTGGAGGTCTGGAACGACCTGTCCCACCTGGATGGGCTCGACCAGGGCCACTGAAGCGGCGCCTGCGAGGACCGCTCAGGCCGCCGCGGCCTGGTCGTACCCGATCAGGAAGCGGCGGACCTCGGCGACCGAGGCGTGCGCGCGCAGCCGCCCCGCGGTGTCCGCCAGCATGCTGCGGATCCGGGCCGAGCGGACCTCGCCGAACAGTGCGACGGCGGCCGAGCCGTGGTGCGCCGCGCCCGCCAAGTCCCCCCGGCCGAGCCGGTCGTGGGCCAGTTCGGCGGTGTACAGCACCCGGTTGCGGACGAAGTGCGGCTCCTGCAGCGCTATGGCCAGCGCGGCCTGCTCGCTGGCGCGGTCCCAGTCCTCCAGCGCGGACCAGCACTGCGACTGCAGACCGACGATCTCCGCCTCGCCGAAGAAGGACATCCACTCCGGATCGGTCTCCGACGGCCCCCGGTCGAACAGCGAGTAGGCCCGGCCGATCGCGCGTTCGCAGGAGGAGCGGTCCCGCAGCACGGCCCAGGCGCCGGCCTCGCGCATCGCCAGCAGGGCGAGCAGTCGGGCGGAGTCCAGCTCCCGGGCGGCGGCCTGCCCGGCCTGCGCGGCGCGCAGCGCCTCGCGCGGGCGCCCGGCGTCCCGGGCGAGGAAGGCGCTGTTGCAGAAGACGTGCGCCTCCAGGGCCGCGTCCCCGGCCATCCGGGCGGTGGCGAGCGCCTCGGCGTAGAACGAGCGGGCGTCCGCGAGCCGGTTCGAGTCATGCGCCAACCAGCCGACGGAGATGGCCAGTTCACCGGCCCCGGCCTGGAGCCGACGTTCCGTCTCGGCGCTGTAGTCACACTCGTCGAGCAGTACGTAGGCGGTCCGCAGCGACTGCCCGGCGAGTTCGTACAGGGCGTCCGCGCCGTGCGCGTCGTCGGCCAGTCTGATGTCCCGGACGGCCTGTTCGACGCCTTGCACCTCGGCGACGCCGATCCTGCGCAACGGCGGCACCGCCGCCGCCCGGCCGGGCACCACCGGCTCGGTGCCGAGCAGCGAGGGCGCGGCGAACTCCGCGCCGGGGAAGGCACCTTGGCGGGTGACCGGGCGATGGCCGATGGCCGGGCCGAAACCGATGGCCGGGCCGAAGCCGGCACCGGCGACGGGCCCGGCGGCGGCCGGCCGGTCGATGCCGATCACGGTGGCCAGCGCGGTCGAGCCGCCGGCCAGGAACGTACGGCGACGCACGTCGTCGTTCTCCTCGTCGAGATAGGGCGATCCATCGGGCCCCCTGGGCGCCGCGCCGGCCGACGGCCACGGGGGCCCTTCCGGAGCGGATGGATCCGCGTACGGCGAGGCAGCGTACGGGAGTTGGGTGGAGAGTGGTGAGCGCGGGGCGGGCAGGGGCGGGAACGGCGGGTGGAGTGGTGGGTGGGGCGGGGGTGCCCCGGTGGCCGCCCCGCCGCCGTCCGCCGAGCGGCGGCGGACGGCGGTGCGGGGGGCGAAGCCGAGGTCGGTGAGCGTGCGCCCCGGCCACATGTGCCGGAAGACCCGCTCGTAGGCGTAGTTGGGGCAGCGGATCTCACCGGACTCGACCCGTCCGACGTAGCGGGCGTCGCAGGACACGTGCTCGCCGATCTCTCGGGCGGCCCGGCGGACCGCCATGGCGAACTCTCCGGGTGAGCGGTCGCCGCGCAGTGCGCGCATCACGGGGTTGGGGGACGGTCGGTTCGGCTCGGCCGGTGGGGTGGCTGCCATGGCGCAGAGAGTACTCGGAGTCACCGATCAGCCACACTCGGTTGGCAGGACATCTGCCGTCAATGCGGTGCAAAGCGGGCGTAGTTGCCGGATATCCGCCATGAAATGCCATGCCTTGCTGTAAAGCGCCCCGTGGCCTCCGGCACTCCCGCCGCGTTGTCCTGATACGTGGAAGCCCAGGCCGCCCCCCCGGCCCGTCCCCGCCCCCGAGGCCCCACCCCGGCGGCAGCGCTTCCGACCCGACGAGGTAACAGGAGGGCCCGTGATGGCCACCGGACTGCCACAGCACCGACCCGTCGCCGGGGGCGTGCTCGCCGCCGCCGCCCCCGCCCTGCTGCCCGACCCCGCCGATGACCGGTTCCCCGGCCGCGGCCCGGTCGAAGGCGGCCGCGGCTCCTGCGGCGGACTGCGCCGGGACCACCCCGTCCCCGCCGAGGACACCCTCGTCACCGGCTGCGACACCGTGACGGTCGCCCTGCGGCACGGCCTGGAAGCCGTCGACATCCTGCGACTGCGCCGCGCCTGCGGGGCCGTCCTGCAGAGCCGCAACGGCAGCACCGTCTCCTTCCTCGTCCCGGCCGGCACCTGGGAGACCTGGCACCTGCCCGGCAGCTCCTGTACGGCCGGCGCCCTGGTGCCCGGCGCCACCGACCCGCGCTGGGTGATCCCGCCCTCCGGTGCCAGCCGCTCCGCCCGCCCCACCGACGCCTGGGTGCTCCGCTCCGCCCTCTGCGAGGCCGCCTGCACGCTCACCGCAGGCGGCCTCGGCCCGTTCTAGCGGCGTGCCGCGCGGATCCCGCCGGGCCCGTACGCCTCCGGCCGGATCCCCGCGGCACGCCCCTGGGCGGGGTGTGCACCGCTGTGGCGACGCCTGACCTGTGTCGCCTCCGGCGGCTCCTGCTTATGCAGCCTCCGGCGACCCCGGCCCTACGTCGCCTCCGGCGACCCCGGCCCTACGTCGCCTCCGGCGATAATGGCCGACATGGGACGAAGCAACAGGGCCGCGCGCAGCCCCGAACCGGCGCTCACCACCGGCTCGGACGGCCGCACCCACGCCCAGGGCCCGCTGTCCCGGCCGGTCGGCTCCGGTCTGGCCGAGCTGCGCCCCGACCGCGACCGCCCGCAGGCCTGGACGCTGCTGATCGACGGCGCCCCGCAGTCCCTGGTCGACCTCGCCGACCCCACCCACCTGGGCTTCGAGTACCAGCGCCGGCTCGGCCACCTGATCGACCTGGTCGCCCCGGCCGGGCGCCCGCTGACCGTCCTGCACCTGGGCGGCGGCGCCCTCACCCTGGCCCGCTACGTGGCCGCCACCCGGCCGCGCTCCCGTCAGCAGGTCGCCGAGATCGACACCGCGCTCACCGAACTCGTGCGCGCCGAACTCCCCCTGGATCGCGGCTGGCAGATCAAGGTGCGCGGCGCGGACGCCCGCGAGGTGCTGGAACGCGCCCCCGAGGGCAGCGTCGACCTGGTCATCACCGATGTCTTCTCCGGCGCCCGCACCCCGGCCCACTGCACCACCGTCGAGTTCACCACCCTCGCGGCCCGCGCCCTCGCCCCCGGCGGCTGGTACACCGCCAACATCGCCGACGGCGGCGCCCTGCCCTTCGCCCGTTCCCAGGTCGCCACCCTCGGCGCGGTCTTCCCCGAGCTGTGCCTGACGGCCGACCCCGCCGTGCTGCGCGGCAAGCGCTTCGGCAACCTCGTCCTGGCCGCCGCCCACACCCCGCTGCCGATCGCGGACCTGAGCCGCCGGGTGGCCTCCGACTCCTCCCTCGGCCGGGTCGAACACGGCCGGGCCCTCACCGACTTCACCGCCGGCGCCACCCCGGCCACCGACGCCACCGCAGCGCCTTCCCCGGTGCCGCCGCCGGGCGTCTTCCGCTGACGGCCGCCCCGTCGACGACCGCCCTCCGGCGACGGCCGCCCGTTCCTCCCCGCCGCCGTAGAACCGTCGGCGGACGATCGAGTTGCGGCGCACACCGGCCACGGACGTCCGGCCACGGACGTCCGGCTGCCGACGCGAGGGGGCCGCATGCGCATCCGATCCGCCCGCCCGGACGAGGCCGAGCTGCTCACCGGCATCGCCCTGCGGGCCAAGGCCCACTGGGGCCATGACGAGGCGTTCCGGCCCGCCTGCCGGGAGGAGCTGACGCTGGACGCCGCCGCCGTCGAACGGGCGTCGACGGTGGTGGCCGAGGACGGTGGCCGGGTGCTGGGGTTCGCCGCCCTGACCGGCGCCCCGCCGTCCGGCGAGCCGGCCATGCCCTTCGTCGGGCCCGACCGGATCGGCCATGGCATCGGCCGGGCCCTGTTCGGGCACGTCCGCGACCGGGCCCGGCCCGCCGGCCCGCGCCGCTGCACCATCGACTCCGACCCGAACGCCGAGCCCTTCCGCCCGGCGACGGGCGCCGTCCGCGTCGGCAGCACCCCGTCCGACTCCCCGTCCGAGACTCCCCGTCCGGCTCCCTGCCCGGGCGGGAACTCCCACCGCTGGAAGGGGAACCGGCGCCCTGAGGCCGGCGCCGGGAGCCCCGCGCCGCCGACGGCGGCTCAGTGTCCGCGCGGCAGCCCCCGGTGCTTGCACATCGCCGCGCCGGTGAGCAGCAGTCCGGCGGCGATGGGGGCGAGCACCGCGGTCGCGGTGGCGGAGTCGTCCGCCCGGGCCGTCACGGTCGCGGTGTCGGCGAGGGCGAGCGTCTCGGGTGTGCCGCCGTCGGTCGGCGGGGCGGGGGCCGAGGCGCCGTCCGTGGCCGTACCGGTGGGTCGCGCCGTGCCGGGCCCGTCGTGGGCCGTGGCCTCCGGGACGGCGGGAGTTCCGGCGCTCTCGGGCCGGGCGGTGCCGGTCGGGTCGGCGGTGCCGGAGCGGGGGCGGGGGACGGCGGGCAGTGCGGAGGGTTCGCCTTCGCGGGAGGCGCGGGTTTCGCCGGGGCGGCCCTGGGCGGGGACGGTCCCGAGCAGGCCGGAGGCGAGGGCGAAGGCGTCGGGGACGGCGGTGCCCTGCCCGGGCAGGGGGAGTCCGCCGGAGCGGATGCGCTCCTGGAGGGTGTCGCCGACCGGGTCGGCGGCCCCGTCGGCCGGTTCGGTGGCGGCCCCGGTGGTGGGGCCGGGTACGGCGGCCCCGGACGGCCCCGGTCCGGCAGACCGGGCGGCTGACGGCCCGTTCGGCGCGGCCGCGTCGTGCACGGCCCGGCGGACGGCCGACCGGGGCTGCCCGGGGGGCGGTTCGGCGGCGGCCGCGGCGGCGTACGCGCCGGTGGCGCCGACGCCCCAGAGCTGAGCGAGCAGGGCTCCGCCCGCGGCGACGGTGCGGGGGCGGGGGAGCCACCGGGCGAACGCCCGCCGTGCTCCGGCGACGCCCCGGGGGGCGGGTTCCTGGGGCTCGGTCGCGTGATTGGCTCGCACGTGAGTTGAGAACGAGCGGGCGGGGGTCGAGGTCACGCCCGCCGTCACGGACAGTCATCGCACGGGTGGCCCCGGAGTGCGGTTCCCGGGGCCACCGACCGCGCGGCGGTCAGGAGTTGGGGCGCAGGGTCCAGGTGACCGTCATCACACCGGTGACGGCGCCGTCGGCGCGGGTGATCTCGACGGTGACCGGGAACTCGGGGCGACCGCCGGCGTCCAGCTCGGCGACGACCTCGGCGATCGGGCGGCCCAGCACGGCGGTGGCGGTGACGTCGCCCATGGCCAGCTTCTTGTAGGCGATCTCGGCGTTCACGGCGAGCGGCACGGCCCGGGACATCTGGTCCCCGAAGGCGGCGATCACGATGCAGCCGCTGGCGGACTCGGCGAGGGTGAACATCGCGCCGGCGTGCGGGCCGCCGACGTGGTTGTGGTACGCGGGCTGGTCCGGCAGCCGGAGCACGGAGCGCTCGGGGGTGGTCTCCAGGTACTCGAGCTTGAGGGTGTGCGCCATCGGCACGGTGGCGTCGAGCATCTGGCCGATCGAAGGAGTGGTCATGGCGACGATGTTACTAGCCGGTAGCTTGTTGCGGCAGGGGCCGGACGGAAAACCCGGACCGCCGGGCACAACTGAGCCCGCGCCTGATCGGGGAACGCGAAAACGCCTGAGGGGCCGATCTCTTGAAGAGATCGGCCCCTCAGGCTCTGGGGTGAGTAACGGGACTCGAACCCGCGGCCACCTGGACCACAACCAGGTGCTCTACCAACTGAGCTATACCCACCATCTGTCCGACCCGGTCCCGCTCCCGCGTTCCCGTTCCGACAGGAAGAACTCTACAGGATCCGAGAGGGTGCTCGCGCCGGGGTTTCGTTCCGGTGGACGAGGACACCCCCTCCGACCCTGCGACGGGCTCCGGTCAGTCGGCCGAGGCCCGGTACTTCTCGGCGATGGCGCGCGCGGTGTCGGCGTCCGGACCGGGCTGCGGGACGAACACCGCCTCGCGGTAGTACCGCAGTTCGTCGATGCTCTCGCGGATGTCCGCGAGCGCCCGGTGGTTCCCGCCCTTCGGCGGGCTGTTGTAGTACGCCTTCGGGTACCAGCGACGGGCCAGCTCCTTGATCGAGGACACGTCCACGATCCGGTAGTGGAGGTGCTTCTCCAGGGCGGGCATGTCCCGGGCCAGGAAGCCGCGGTCGGTGGCGACCGAGTTGCCGCACAGCGGCGTCTTCCCGGCCTCCGGCACGTGCTCGCGCACGTACGCGAGGACCCGCTCCTCGGCCTCGGCCAGGGTCACGCCCTGCTCCAGCTCCTCCAGCAGGCCGGAGGAGGTGTGCATCGCGCGCACCACCTCCGGCATGTTCGCCAGAGCCTCCGCCGGCGGCCGGATGATGACGTCCACGCCCTCGCCGAGGATGTTCAGCTCGGAGTCCGTCACCAGCACCGCGACCTCGACCAGGGCGTCCCGGTCGAGGTCGAGGCCGGTCATTTCACAGTCGATCCATACCAAACGGTCATTCACACAACTCACCCTACGGCGCGATCACGCGCCGCGGGGACCGGTGGAGCCGACCGGGGCGCCGAAGCGGTGGCCTCGGCCTGGTGCTCCTCGGCCCCGCCGTGGGTGCCGGGGCCGTCCGGGTGCTCGCCCTCCCGGCCGGACCGGACCGCATGGCCCTCCCGCCCGGGACGGCCCTCACGACCCGTCCGTCCGCCGTCCGCCGCGGTGGCCCGGGCGCCCGGGGTGCGGACCTGGGGGGCCCGCGCCTGCCGGCCCCGCAGCTCGCCCGCCCCGGCCGCCGGCTGCCCGGCGGCACCGGCCGGCACCCGGCCGGTCGGCGCGCCGTGCGCACGCCCGGCCGCACCCGGCTCGTCCCCGGGCCGCTCGACCGCGCTGCGGTGCCCCTGGCCCTGGCCGCGCGCCCCCGGCTGGGGGTGGCCGTCCTCGGCCGCCGCGTGCTCGGCGGTGCGCGGCGGACGCCCCGCACCCGGACCGGCCTGCGGCGGAACCAGCGGCGACCGCACCGGACCGCGCGCCGCACCCTGCTGCCCGGGGTGCGGCTGCTGCGCGGCCTGCTGGTGCGGGTACGGCTGGCCCGAGCGGCCGTGGAAGCCCTGCCCGGTCGGCGTCCCGACCTGCCCCGGACCGTACGGACCGGCCTGTCCGTGCGGCACCGGCTGCCCGTGCTGGCCCGGCTGTCCGACCGGCACCTGCGCTCCCGGACCGGCCGGGAACGGGTGGGCCTGCGGTCCGCCGTGCACCGCGCCGCCGAACAGGCCGCCGCCCGCCGCGGCCGCCGCGTGCGGCAGCGCGCCGGGCAGCCGGAGGTCGGCGCCGTGCGCTCCCGCCGGGCTGGGCGACTGCTGCCCGGGGCGCCGTGCCCGGTAGCTGGTCCGGTACGCGGCCGGGGAGACCCCGAGCTGGCGGCGGAAGTGCCCGCGCAACGCGACCGGCGACCGGAACCCGCACCGGCGCGCCACGTCGTCCACCGACAGCTCCGAGGTCTCCAGCAGCCGCTGCGCCTGGAGCACCCGCTGGGTGATCAGCCACTGCAGCGGCGCACTGCCGGTGAGCGTGCGGAAACGGCGGTCGAAGGTGCGCCGGCTCATGTAGGCACGGGCCGCCAGCACCTCGACGTCGAACTGCTGGTTGAGGTTCTCCAGCGCCCAGGTGACCACTTCGGCCAGCGGGTCGTTGCCGATCTCCTCCGGTAAAGACTGATCGATGTACTGGGCCTGTCCTCCGCCGCTGCGGCGACTGGGCACCACCAGACGGCGGGCCAGCGCGTTGGCGGCCTCGGCGCCGTGGTCGCTGCGCACCACGTGCAGGCACAGGTCGATCCCGGCGGCCGTGCCGGCCGAGGTCAGCACGTCGCCGTCGTCCACGAACAGCTCGCGGGGGTCGACGTGCACCCGCGGGTAGCGCTTGGCCAGGGTCGGCGCGTACATCCAGTGGGTGGTCGCCGGGCGGCCGTCGAGCAGGCCGGCCGCGGCGAGCACGAAGGCACCGGTGCAGAGCCCGATGATCCGCGCACCCTCGTGGTGGGCCTTGCGCAGGGCGGTGATCGCCTCGACCGGCGGCGGCTGCGAGATCGAGCGCCATGCCGGTACGACGATCGTGCCGGCCCGGGCGAGGGCCTCCAGGCCGTACGGCGCCGACAGGGTCAGCCCGCCGGTGGTGGCCAGCGGGCCCTCCTCGCCGGCGCAGACCAGCAGCCGGTAGCGGGGGACCCCGGCGTCCTGGCGGTCCACGCCGAAGACGGAGAGCGGGATGGAGCTCTCGAAGATCGGTGCCCCGCCGAAGATCAGCACCGCGACGGTCTCCCGGCGGCGCCGGCCGGACAGCTTGCGCGGGGCGCCGATGGTCGCCTGGGCGATCGCGGAGCCACTGCCGCCCGGCCCGCCGTGGCCCAGCGGGCCGTGGCCGGGGGCGGTGCCCAGGGCGAGGCCGCCGCCGAGCGGGCCGGCTCCGGCGCCGTTCGGTCCGGGGGCCGCGCCGCCGGCGGGGTAGGCCGGGTGGCCGGGGTAGCCCGCGTTCCCGGCGTGGGCCGGGTTCCCGGGGTAACCGGGGTGCCCCGGGTAGTCGCCGCCGTAGGACTGCGCCGGGCCGCCGTAGGCCTGGGTCGGGCTGACGGTGCCTCGGCTGACGGGCTGTCCGGCCGGGTTCGGGTGCCCGCCCTGGATCGGCTGGGCCCCGTACTGTCCCGGGCCCCCGTGCGCCGGACCGCCGTACGCGGGGCCGCCGTGGGCCGGGCCGCCGTGCTCGGCGGCGTGGCCAGTGGTGTGACCGGTGGCGGCGGACGGCACGGCCGGATAGGGGGAGTGCGAGACGGGGCCCGAGTTGCCCGAGTTGCCGGGGGTGCCAGAGGCGCGGGTGGTGGCGGTCGCGGAGGTGCCGGTGCTTCTGATGGGCCGACTCGTGGTGCCGGCCGGCGCCTGGCCGCTGTCAGGACCCGCGTCGCTCCTGCTCACCCTGCTCAAGGCGCTCAAGCCCCCTCGGTGGTGTGGTGTGGGTGGTGCGGCACTGCTGGCCAAGATCGAAATCTATCGGGTGGACCGTTGCCGTTGTGACAAGTTCACCATCCGACGCTATGTCGACATGGCAATTTGGCGTGATGCATTCGATCACGAAGCGTGGCACCCGTCGACCCTTCTGGGAAGAGGGCCGGTGCAACGGTGGCTGGTTGTCGCGGGACGGTTCCTGGGGTGTCTGGCTTCCGGGTGCCCGGTAGGCGGGTCTGGGCTGCGGATTTGCCCAAGAGGGAGGACGCGGCACGAAATTGACCGAAAATCGGCGGTGCACGGGAGGGCGCACGCGCGCCGGCCGTGCGCCTCCCAGGCTTCATTCGGCCAGTGCCAGGGCGGCCGGACCGGCACCGGCGCCGCAGGGCTACCGTCCTGCCGTGAACACCGACCGCCGGCTCGAACAGGCCAACGACAACGCCGCCGCCTTCTGGCTCGCCCAAGCCCGTGCGCACGGCTGGCGCTCCCACGTCCGACCGGGCCTCACGGCCGTCCGCTGCGCCCGCACCCCGGACGACTCCCAGCGCTTCGTGGTCACCCGCCCCTACATCGAACCAGCCGATGTGGAACAGCAGTTGGCGGAGCTGCTGGACGCGTGGAGGGCCATCCGCTTCACCCTGGAGGACCCGTACGGCGGGCTCGACCTGACCCGGTTCGGGGCCGTCCGGATGCCGATCATGCCGGTGATGGCGCGTGAGCCCGGCCCGGTCGAGGGAGCGTCCGCAGAGCTTCCCGTCGTCGCACCGGCCCACGGCGGCGGCGCCCTGACGGTCGATGAGGCGCTGGACGGCGACACCTTCGCGCTGGTCGAACGGACCGTCGTGGACGGCTTCCCACTGCCCGCCCGACAGCCCTGGACGCGCGGTGGCGCGTTCCCGGAATCGCTGTCGCGCGAGCCGGGCTGCCGGGCCTGGATCGGCCGCGTCGACGGCGTACCGGCGGGCGCCTGTCTCACCTACGACGACGGGGCCGCGACCGGGGTGTACTGGGTCGCCACCCTGTCTGACCAGCGCGGTCGTGGGGTGGCCCGGGCCGTGCTGCGGACCGCCCTGGCGCACGCCCACCCGGAGCGCCCGGCCACCCTGGTCGCCACCTCGGCGGGCGAACCGCTCTACCGCGCGCTCGGGTTCACCGAGCAGGCCCCCACCTGCTGGTGGAACCGCGCCTGACCGTCGGCTGACCGGCGGGAGCGCGCCCGACCCGGGCCCGGTTCGGTGGCTGGTTCCGGGCCCTCGGCTCGCGGACCGCTTCGGGGGCGCTCTGCTACCGGCCGCCCGCCGCCGCGGCGGTCGCGGTGCCGATCGGGGCGACGGCGAGCGGCACCCCGGCGCTCGACGCCGGAGCGGTCGGCGTCGCAACGCTCCGTGCCGTCACGGCCGTCACGGCCGTCGCCGCGTCGCCCGGCACCGCGGCGAACACCGTCCGGGCGGGCCCGTTCCCACCCGCACCACCAGTCCCACCAGCACCGTCGACCCCACCGGCCGCCGGACGGACGGGCGTTGGCCGGACCAGTGCGACCGCCCGGTCGACGTTCGCGCCCGGATCCGCCCCGCCGCCCGGACGCGGGCCGTCACCCGCCGCGGCCCTCGACCCGCTGCGCGCCCCCGCGCCCTGGAGGCCGTCGGCGATCGCAGCAAACCCGCCTGATCGGTTTCGGACACCGGAACCGGCTCCGGACGCCGCTCCGGCCGCCGAGGCGACGGCCGTCCCGGCATGCACGGGAGCGGGCGCGTTCGGGCCCTCCGGGGCGGTCGCCGTCGGATGTGCGCCGGTGTGTGCGCCGATCAGCGCCGTCACGCGGACCGGTGCCCCGGCCGCCTGGCGCCGGCCCGGCCCGCCCGCGCGGACCTCCGGCCGCACGCCGGGCCGGACCCCCGACCGCACCCCCGACCGGACCGAGGGCGCGTTGCGCGCCGCCAGCACCAGGCCGACGGCCTCCGGCAGCCCGGCCGCCTTCAGCGTCGGCCGGTAGCCGATCTCCGCCCACGGCCGCCCGTGGTGCAGCCAGACACTGCGCAGCCCGGCCAGTTCGGCCCCGGCGATGTCGGCGGGCGCGTGGTCCCCGACCATCCAGGTGTGCGCCGTCCAGTCCCCGACCGGTCGGATGCCGCACCGCCGGGCGGCTATCTCGAAGATCAGCGGATCCGGCTTGACGCAGTCGGCCTCCTCCGAGATCACCCAGCCGTCGACCAGCGGTCCCAGTCCGGTCCGCCGGATCTTCTCCAACTGCGGCCGGGTGCCGCCGTTGGAGACGATCCCGAGCGTCCACCCGGCCGCCCGTGCCGTCCGCAGCGCCTCGATGTTCCGAGCCGGACAGTGGATGTGCGAGTTGATGCCGCGGCGGAAGTGCGCGAGCAGGAACTCGGCCGAGGCGTCCAGGCCGTAGCGGCGCCGGACGGCGGACAGTACGGTGCTGCGCGGCACGTAGCCGCCGCCGTCGAGGGTGACGAACCAGTCGAGGTCGCCGGGAGGCAGGCGGTGCTCGGACAGGAAGTCCTGCGCCCAGGCCCGGAAGGCGGCGTCCCGGGGGAGCAGCGTGTTGTCGAGATCGAACAGGAGCAGGGGCATGCCGAGCATGGTGCCAGCGGCCGCACCTATGCACCTGGCAAATGCCAGACCGCGTCGCGAAGCCGTACGAAGTGGCTGAAAGGGCCCGGACACCCGATGGACGGGGCAGGCCCGGACGGACTGGAGGGCAGGCCGGGGCTCGCGGGGCGTGACAGTTCGCGACGTCCGGCAACGGATCGTCGCCAATCCATGACAGTCCGGTCACGGTGTCCCGTGGGCCTGTTGCGCCGCCCGGCCCGCTCCGTCAAGCTCCTTAGAACCTCCGTTCTGGAGGGGGCGCGATCGCCTGCGGGCAGGGCGCACAGCCGCGGCGTGCGCATCCTCCTTTCGCGGGAACAACGTCGCTCCGGGGCTTCGCCGCTGGGCCGGGCCCCGTGCTCGTCGTACTCTGAAAGGAACAGGTCACATACGGTGCTGCGCGGCGCAGACCGACGTCATCCCGTGGGCGGGCCTGTCGCCCGGGCAGCGTTGTCCTCTCCTGTCGGCCCCTCTCCCTTGAAGAGCCGTGAGCCATGGCTGGTTTTGAGTCCTCCCGACCGGTCGAACCGGATGCGCCCCGCAGTGCGGATGCGGGGTCCCAGAGAGACGACGCCCGTACGAACCCCGACCCGGTCGGCGGGCAGCCCGACGAGCGCGCCGGTGGGCGCACCGACGGGCGTGCTGGTGGGCGTGCTGGCGACGGAGACGGCGATCAGTCGGGCGCGTACGGCGAAGACCGTGCCGATGACGGCGTCGACGCCGGCGGCCGAGCCGACGCCTCCGCCGACCGCCAAGCCGGCCCGCACGCCCAGCTCCCGGGCCGCCTCCGGCCGCCCGGCGAGTGGACCGGTGAGTGGACGGGCGAGCGGACCGCTGAACCGGACGACCGGCGGAGCGGTGCCCTCGACGCTGCGCCGCCCGCAGTCGCGAGCCCTGAACGAGCCGAACTCCCGGGCCTGGTACGCGCCCTGCGCATCCTCCGCCGTGGCAGCCTCGCCCGGCGCGACCGCCCGGGGCCTCGCGAGCGACGCGACGGGCACCCGGCCGGCCCCGCGGAGCCCCCGGTGACCGGCGGCCGTCCCGGCCCCGGTGCCGAGCGTCCCGACACGGAGTCCGGCCCGGTCGGCGGGCACACCGGTCCGTCGGCGGACGATGCGCCGGGGCGCTTCCTCGACCCGGTGTTCCAGCACGGCGTCGTGGTCGGCTTCGACGGCTCGCTGTCGAGCGAGCGCGCCCTCGCGTACGCCGTCGGCATGGCCCGCCGGTCGCAGTGCGGCCTGGTGATCGTGCACGTCGCCAACCGTCTGCCCGCCACGGTCTGGGCGGGCTGTGAGCCTCCCGTCTTCGTCGATCTCCCGGACCACCGCACGGAGGTCCTGGGGCTGGAACTCGCCTGCGCGGACTTCCTCGCGGGGGTGCCGTGGATCCTGATCGAGCGGGGTGGCGACATCTGCCACGAGATCGAGGAGGTCGGCCGTGAGTACGCCGCCGACGCGATCGTCGTCGGCACGACGCACGGCCTGCTCGGCAAGATCTTCGGCTCGGTCTCCGGGCGGTTGGCGCGGCGGGCCAACCGCCCGGTGATCGTGATCCCCTGAGGCCTTCCGCGAACTCCCGCGGCTGCCTTTCCTGTTGCTCCTGTAGCCCTGTTGCTCCTGTAGCCCTGTAGCCCCTGCGCAACCCCTGTTGTCCCTGGTGCCTCCTCCGGTGTCTGTCCGGCGGCTTCCGCCGCTTCGGTCCGCTCCACAACTCCCGTTGTGGAGCGGTCTGTCGGCCCGGAGTGCTCGGCTCAGGAGGTGACCGGCGGCAGCTGACGGTCAGGAGTCGATCGTCAGGATCCGACCGTCACGACGTGACGCCGAGCTCCCGGGCGATGAGCATGCGCTGGACTTCGGACGTGCCCTCCCCGATCTCGAGAATCTTGCAGTCGCGCCAGAAGCGGGCGACCGGGAACTCGTTCATGAAGCCGTACCCGCCGTGGATCTGGGTCGCCTCGCGGGCGTTGTCGACGGCGGCCTCGGACGAGTACAGCTTCGCGATCGCGGCCTCCTTCTTGAACGGTTCGCCGTGCAGCAGCCGGGAAGCGGCGTCCCGCCAGGCCAGGCGGGAGGTGTGGGCGCGCAGCTCCATGTCGGCGAGCTTGAACTGGATGGCCTGGTTGGCACCGATCGGGCGGCCGAAGGCCCGGCGGGTGCCGGCGTACTTGACGGACTCGTCGACGCAGCCCTGGGCCAGGCCGGTGGCCAGGGCCGCGATCGCGATGCGGCCCTCGTCGAGGATCCGCAGGAACTGGGCGTAGCCTCGGCCACGCTCGCCCAGCAGGTTGGCCGCGGGAACGCGGCAGTCGGTAAAGGACAGTTCGCGGGTGTCGGATGCGTTCCACCCGACCTTCGAGTACTTCTTCGAGACCTGGAACCCCGGGGTCCCGGTGGGCACGATGATGGAGGAGATCTCCCGTACAGGCGAGCGGAATTCGCCTTCTTCACTCGAACGAGCGAGCGGTTCGGTGAGCGCGGTGACGGTGACCAGTCCGGTGATGTCCGTGCCGGAGTTGGTGATGAAGCACTTCGTCCCGTTGATGACCCACTCGTCGGTGGTCTCGTCGTACCGCGCGGTGGTGCGGGTGGCCCCGGCGTCCGAGCCGCCCTCGGGCTCGGTGAGGCCGAAGGCGCCGAGGAGTTCGCCGGAGGTCAGCCGGGGCAGCCACTCGCGCTTCTGCTCCTCGGTGCCGAAGCGGTAGATCGGCATCGCGCCGAGCGAGACGGCGGCCTCCAGGGTGATCGCCACCGAGGAGTCGACGCGGGCGAGTTCCTCCAGGGCGAGGCCGAGGGCGAAGTAGTCGCCGCCCATGCCGCCGTACTCCTCCGGGAAGGGCAGGCCGAACAGGCCCATCCGCCCCATCTCGCGGACGATCTCGTAGGGGAACTCCTCCCGCTCGTAGAACTCGCCGATCTTCGGCGCCACCACGTCCTGGGCGAACTCGGCGACGGTGCGCCGCAGTTCCTCGTACTCGCTGCTGAGCCGGTGGTCGAGCATCTGATCCTCCTGGTGCCCGGCCGGGGGTGGCCGCGGGCGTGAGCGGGATGACCGGCGTCCATCTGACGGTGTGACGGTCGCACGGTGCGGTTGACGGATGAACGCGGATGGAAGCGGATGAACGCGGTGCCGCGGCGCCGGCCGGACCGAACGGACGGCCGGCGCCGGGGAGCCAGACGGGGCGGGTCAGCCCCGGGCGGCGCCGAGCAGCGCCTGGACGGTGCGGGAGGGGCTCGGGCGGCCGAGGCGCTCGGCCATCCAGCCGCTGGTCGCGACCAGCGCGCGCAGGTCGACACCGGTCCGGATGCCGAGCCCGTGCAGCATCCACACCAGGTCCTCGGTGGCCAGGTTGCCGGTCGCGCTCTTCGCGTACGGGCAGCCGCCCAGGCCGCCGGCCGAGGCGTCCACCGTGGTGACGCCCTCGCGCAGCGCGGCCAGGGTGTTGCTGAGCGCCTGGCCGTAGGTGTCGTGGAAGTGCACGGCGAGCCGCTCGACCGGCACGCCGGCCTTCGCAAAGCCGGTCAGCAGGGCGCCGACCTGGCCCGGAGTGGCCACGCCGATGGTGTCGCCGAGGCTCAGCTCGGCGCAGCCCATCTCCAGCAACCGGACGCCGTACCGGACCACCTGGTCGACCGGGACGGGCCCCTCCCACGGGTCGCCGAAGCACATCGAGAGGTAGCCGCGGACGGTGATCCCGGCCTCGGTGGCCCGGGTCACGACCGGCCGGAACATCGCCATGGCCTCGTCCGCCGAGCGGTTGAGGTTGCGCCGGGCGAAGGTCTCAGTGGCACTGGCGAACACCGCGATGTCGGTGACGTGGTGGGCGAGCGCACGGTCGAGGCCGCGCTCGTTGGGCACCAGCACCGGCAGCCGCAGACCGGGGTGGCGCCCAGGCAGGTCGGCGAGCCGCGGCACCAGCTCCTCGGCGTCGGCGAGCTGGGGTACCCATTTCGGGTGAACGAAGCTCGTCGCCTCGACGGTCCGCAGCCCGGCGGCGGCGAGCCGGCCGATGAACTCCGCCTTGACCTCGACGGGCACCAGGGAGCCCTCGTTCTGCAGCCCGTCACGCGGCCCGACCTCGTGGATCCGGACCTCCTCGGGCAGGCCGTGGGCGCGGACCGGGTCGGGCAGCCCCAGGTCGAGGGCGTCGGGCTCGTGGGCGGCGCCCTTCTGGGCGGTGGTGCCCTGGGCGGCGGTGTCCGGGGCAGTCGTGGCCGGGGTGGTCGGGTCCGGGGTGGTCATGACCGCACCGCCGCGGGCTCGGCGGCCTCGTCGGCCGGGGTGACCACGACCAGCAGGTCCTCCATCGCGACGGTGGCGCCGGCGGTGGCCCGCAGCTCGGCCACCACGCCGTCGTGCGGCGCGGCGATCACGTGTTCCATCTTCATGGCCTCCAGCACGAGCAGGGGCTGGCCCTTGCGGACCGTCTCGCCCGCCGTGGTCTTGACGACCGTGACGGTGCCGGGCATCGGGGCGGTCAGGGCGCCGTGGTGCGCCGCGGCCCCGGCGGCGCTCTCGACGACCGGGTCGTAGGCGTGCATCGGCCAGGCGTCGCCCTCGATGCCGAGCCAGCTCACCGGGCCCGCCGCGAGGCCGGGGGTGGCGTCGGTGGCCAGCGCGAAGGCGGTCCGCAGGCCGTCGACGGTCAGGTGCAGCCGGTCGGCCGCCAGGGTCGCGCGGGCGCGGTGCACGGGCCCGGCGTCCAGCTGGAGCTCCACCTCGCGGGTGGGTTCGGGGGAATTGTCAGTGGCACCGGTTACGTTGCCCGCAGTGATCGGACGGATGCGCACCGAGACCGGGTCCTGGCCGGGGGTACGGAGTCGGTGGGTGGTCCAGGCGGGGGTGCCGCCCAGGCGCCAGCCGGAGGGGAAGGAGAACGGGTCGGTCCAGCCGCCGGGGTCGGCGGCCGGGGTGAGTTCCAGGTGCCGTGCCAGCGCGGCCGCGTAGTAGAGGAGGTGGGCAGGTGACGGGGGTTCGGTCGCCGGGGCGTCGGCCCCGGCCGGAGCGGCTTCAGCCGACGGCACTGCGGTCGGCACTGCGGTCGGCGCTGCCGCGTTCGACGGGGAGTGGGGCGCGACGAGCAGGGCCGGCTGCTGCTGGGCCGTCTGTTCCACCAGGCCGGTGTCCAGTCGGCCGGCGACGACGTCGGGGTGGGCCAGCAGTCGGCGCAGGAAGCCGGTGTTGGTGGTGACACCCAGGATGCGGGTGTCGGCCAGCGCGGCGCGGAGCCGGCGCAGCGCGGTCGGGCGGTCGGGCCCGTACGCGATGACCTTGGCGAGCATGGGGTCGTAGGCGCTGGTGACGACGGTTCCGGGGGCGACCCCGGAGTCGACGCGGATGCCCTCGCCCCGGGGCTCGTCCAGGGTGAGGATGCGACCGCCGGTGGGCAGGAAGTCCCGTTCCGGGTCCTCGGCGCAGATGCGGGCCTCGATGGCGTGGCCCAGGAAGGAGACATCGGACTGGGTGAAGGTGAGCGGTTCGCCCGCGGCGACGCGCAGTTGCCACTCGACCAGGTCCAGTCGGGCCGCGTCCGGGCCGACGGCGACGGCGAGTTCGGTGACCGGGTGCTCGACCTGGAGGCGGGTGTTCATCTCCATGAAGAAGAAGTCCCGCACCCCCTCGGCGGCGGAGGCGGGGGCGTCCGGGTCGATGCCGGGGACGATGAACTCCACGGTGCCGGCCCCGGTGTAGCCGCAGGACTCGGCGGCGCGGACGGCCGCGGCGCCCATCGCGGCGCGGGTCTCGGCATTGAGGAGAACGGAGGGAGCCTCTTCGATCAGTTTCTGGTGGCGGCGCTGCAGGCTGCACTCGCGCTCGCCGAGGTGGACGGTGGTGCCGTGGGCGTCGGCCAGCACCTGCACCTCGATGTGGCGCGGCCGGTCGACCCAGCGTTCCAGCAACAGGGTGTCGTCGCCGAAGGCGGTCCGGGCGACGCGGCGGGCGCCGGCGATCTCGGTGGGCAGGTCGGCCGGGTCCCGCACCAGGCGCATGCCCTTGCCGCCACCACCGGCGGAGGGCTTGAGCAGGACGGGGTAGCCGATCTCGTCGGCGGCGGCGACGAGGTCCTCGTCGGAGGGCGCGGCGGCCTGGCTGCCGGGCACCACCGGGACGCCGGCGGTCCGGACGGCCTCCTTGGCGTTGATCTTGTCACCCATCAGCTCGACCGCACCGGGAGGTGGTCCGATGAAGACGAGGCCCGCGTCGGCGCAGGCGCGGGCGAAGCCGGGGTTCTCGGCGAGGAAGCCGTAGCCGGGGTGGACGGCCTGGGCGCCGGTGCGGCAGGCGGCGGCGAGGATCTGGTCGGTGCGCAGGTAGGTCTCGGCCGCCGAGCTGTCGCTGCGGTCGGCCGGGCCGAGCCGGACCGCGACGTCGGCCTCGCGGACGTGCGGTGCGTCGGCGTCCGCGTCGCTGAACACGGCGACCGAGCGGACACCGAGCCGCCGCAGGGTGCGGATCACCCGCAGTGCGATCTCACCGCGGTTGGCGACCAGAACTGTGTCGAACATAGGAGGCGTTCCTCCGGGTCGAGGGGAGCCGTAAGAAGGAGGTGGCGGTGGGCGGTCGAGGCGCCGGCCCGGTCCTCGGACCGGCACCTCGGGGGTCACGCCCGGAACGGAGGGATCACGGGAGCGGTGACGGGGTCGTAGCCGCCGGCGGGCGACGTCACATGCGGAAGACGCCGTACGGGGCGGGCGGCGCCAGCGGCGCGTTGGCACAGGCGGTGAGGGCGAGGCCGACCACGGTACGGGTGTCCATCGGGTCGATCACGCCGTCGTCCCAGAGCCGGGCGGTGGCGTAGTAGGCGTTGCCCTGGCGCTCGTACTGCTCGCGGACCGGGCGCTTGAACTCCTCCTCCGCCTCGGCCGGCCACTCCTCGCCGCGCGTCTCCAGCTGGTCGCGGCGGACGGTGGCCAGCACCGAGGCCGCCTGCTCGCCGCCCATCACGGAGATCTTGGCGCCCGGCCACATCCACAGGAAGCGAGGTGAGTAGGCCCGGCCGCACATCGAGTAGTTGCCGGCTCCGTACGAGCCGCCGACCACCACGGTCAGCTTCGGGACCCTGGTGCAGGCGACGGCGTTGACCATCTTGGCGCCGTGCTTGGCGATGCCGCCCGCCTCGTACTGCCGGCCGACCATGAACCCGGTGATGTTCTGCAAGAAGAGGAGGGGGATGCCGCGCTGGTCGCACAACTCGATGAAGTGGGCGCCCTTGACGGCCGATTCGGAGAACAGCACGCCGTTGTTGGCGACGATGCCCACCGGGTGGCCGTGGATCCGGGCGAACCCGGTGACCAGGGTCGCGCCGTACTCGGCCTTGAACTCGGCGAAGCGGCTGCCGTCGACCAGCCGGGCGATCACCTCGCGCACGTCGTAGGGCGTGCGCGGGTCGACCGGGACGGCGCCGTACAGGCCGGCCGGGTCGACGGCTGGAGGCTCGACCGGGGTGAGCGGCCACGGCTTGGCCGTGCGCGGGCCGAGCTCGGACACGATGGTGCGGACGATGGAGAGGGCGTGGGCGTCGTCCTCGGCCAGGTGGTCCGTCACGCCCGAGGTCCGGGAGTGCAGCTCGCCGCCGCCCAGTTCCTCGGCGGTGACCACCTCGCCGGTGGCGGCCTTCACCAGCGGCGGTCCGCCCAGGAAGATCGTGCCCTGGTTGCGGACGATCACCGCCTGGTCGCTCATCGCCGGGACGTACGCGCCGCCGGCCGTGCAGGAGCCGAGCACGGCGGCGATCTGCGGGATGCCCGCGGCCGACAGCCGGGCCTGGTTGTAGAAGATCCGGCCGAAGTGGTCGCGGTCCGGGAAGACCTCGTCCTGCATCGGGAGGAAGGCGCCGCCGGAGTCCACCAGGTAGATGCAGGGCAGGCGGTTCTCCAGCGCGACCTCCTGGGCGCGCAGGTGCTTCTTCACCGTCATCGGGTAGTAGGTGCCGCCCTTGACGGTGGCGTCGTTGGCGACCACCACCACCTCGCGTCCGGCGACCCGGCCGATGCCGGCGATCACCCCGGCCGCGGGCGCCGCCCCGTCGTACATCCCGTCGGCGGCCAGCGGGGCCAGCTCCAGGAAGGGCGAGGCCGGGTCGAGCAGGGTGTCCACCCGGTCGCGGGGGAGCAGCTTGCCGCGCGACGTGTGCCGGGCGCGGGCCTTGGCGCCCCCGCCGAGGGCGGCCGCGTCGAGCTTGGCGCGCAGTTCGGCGACCAGGGCCTGGTGCGCCTCGGTGTTGGCCCGGTAGGCCGCGGATCCCGGGTCGGCGGAGGTGCCGAGCCGGGGTGCCGGTGCGGCGGCGCCCGGTGGTACGGCGCCCGATGTCACCGGGGTGCCGGTCGCTGCGCTGAGCCGGACGCCGGAGGATGCGCCGGTGGTTGAGATGACCATCCCAAGAGCTCCCTTGCCCTCGGCAGCAGGTGCGCGGGGCCGAGCGCGGTGCGCCTGCGGTCCCCACGTTAATTAACGTTAACTTACGCGCCCAGGTTAACGGCCGATAACCCCACTGTCTACGATGGACGGCATGCCGAACGTCCCCGCAGCCTCCGCGATCCCACGCCGCGACCAGATCCGTCGGGAGGCCGCGCGACTGTTCGCCGCCCGGGGCTTCCTCGGCGTGGGCGTGGACGAGATCGGCAAGGCCGTCGGCATCAGCGGCCCCGGTCTCTACCGTCACTTCGCCGGCAAGGACGCGATGCTGGCCGATCTGCTGGTCGGCATCAGCGAGCGCCTGCTGGACGAGGGGCGCCGTCGGGCGGGTGGCGGCGACGGTCCGGCCGCCGCGCTGGACGCGCTGATCAGCGGCCACGTCGACTTCGCCCTGAACGACCGCGACCTGATCACCCTGCACGACCGCGAGCTGCTGAACCTCAAGGAGGAGGACCGCCGCACCGTCCGTCGGCTCCAGCGCGGCTACGTGGAGCTGTGGGTGGACGTGGTCCGGCAGGCCCACCCGCCGCTCGCCGTCCCCGCCGCCGAGCCGGTGGCGCGGGCCACCGTGCACGCGGTCTTCGGCCTGATCAACTCGACCCCGCACAGCCTCGGCCCGAACCCGGTCCAGGGCGAGCGCACCGGTCTGCAGCGCGACGGCATGGCCGCGCTGTTGCACACCCTCGCCCACGGCGCCTTCGCGGCGGCCGCGGACTCCGCCGCCGCGGCTGCTGCGGACTCCGGTGCTGACTCCGCCGCCGCGGCCGCCGTGGCTGAGGTCGACCCGATGTCCGAGCCCGCCTGATGTCCGAGCCCGCCTGGTGCTGATGCCCGAGCCGATCTGAGGCCTGGGCCTGCCGGGGGGTCAGGGCCCGCCCGAAGTCCAGGCCGCCCGGTCCGGCACCGCCAGCGGCCCTAGGTCCAAAGGACGGCGTCCGCCCGCCCTCGGGCCGCTGGGCGCACGCCGCTCGGGTCGGCGACCCTTGGGACAGGGCCGGACCGTCGGGTCGCAGCTGTGTTCGAGCGGGAATCACCGCAGGCCGCAGACTGTTGCCCCGTCCGCCGGACCGGACGATCCGGGCCGCCCCGGAACCAGCCCCGACCGCCCCGCGCGGCCGGAATAACCGTGGCGGCCACCCGACGAAATGGTTAGCATCCCTAAATATGCCCGAGACTCACGGATCCATGGTGGAGCAATCCCCGAGCGGCCCACCGGCCCCCGGCCCCGACCCGGCGACCCCCGGCGACGGCCCGCAGGCCGCCGACGCGCGCCCCGAGCCGGGCCCGACCGCCGCCCGGAGCACGGCCGGCGCCCCGGGCACGGCCGCCGGGCAGACTGCGGACGCCACCCCGGACGCAGCCGCAACCCCGGACACGACCGCCCCGGACACAGCCGCCCCGGCCGATGGGTGGCTGCGCCGCCTGGGCGGCTACAGCTGGCGGTCCCGCCGCAGCCTGCTGCTCGCCTTCGGCGCCTCGCTGCTCGGCATGGCCGTCACCGCGCTGGTGCCGCTGGTCACCAAGCTGATCATCGATGACGTCATCGTCGCCCACACCCGTTCGCTGGCGCCATGGGCGGTGCTGCTGCTGCTCGCCGCTGTCGTGGTCTTCGGCTGCACCCAGATCCGTCGCTACTACGGTGGCCAGCTGGCCCTCGACGTCCAGCACGACATGCGAAGCGACCTGTTCCGCTCGCTCGGCCGGCTCGACGGTCACCGCCAGGACCGCCTGGACACCGGCCAGGTGGTGGGCCGCGCGACCTCCGACCTCCAGTTGATCAACGGCCTGCTGTCGATGCTGCCGATGATGACCGGCTACCTGCTGATGTTCGTGATGTCGCTGGGCGTGATGGTCTGGCTGTCCCCGCCGCTGACCCTGGTCGCCCTGGTCATGGCCCCCGCGCTGTGGTGGGTCAGCGTGCGCAGCCGCAAGCGCCTGTTCCCGGCCACCTGGGCCGCCCAGCAGGAGGCGGCCGAGGTCGCGGGCGTGGTGGACGGCGCGATCGGTGGCGTCCGGGTGGTGAAGGGATTCGGTCAGGAGGCGCAGGAGCGGGACAAGCTGGAGCGGGTCTCCCGCAACCTGTTCGCCGCCCGGCTCCGGTCGATACGCCTCAACGCCCGCTACAACCCGGCGATGCAGGTGATCCCGGCCCTCGCCCAGGTCGCGGTGCTGGCCTTCGGCGGCTGGCTGGCCGTCGACGGGCGGGTGTCGCTCGGGACGTTCGTCGCCTTCTCGACCTATGTCGCGCAGATGACCGGTCCGGTGCGGATGCTGACCATGGTCATCACGGTCGGCCAGCAGGCCCGGGCGGGCGTCGAGCGCGTCCTGCAGCTGATCGACGAGCGCCCGCTGGTCCAGGAGCGCCCGGACGCGCTCACCCTGGACCTCACCCACGGAGACACGGCTGCGGACGGCGGCGCGGCCGGCCCCCGCACCCCCGACGTCGCCCTGGAGTTCGACCGGGTCGAGTTCCGCTACGACCCCGAGCACCCGGCTCCCGTGCTGCACGGCCTCAGCCTGAAGCTGGCCCCCGGCGAGACGCTGGCCCTGGTGGGGGCCTCCGGCTCCGGCAAGTCGACGGTGGCCCAGTTGGTGCCCCGCTTCTACGACCCGGCGGCCGGCGCCGTCCGCCTCTTCGGCCACGACCTGCGCGACCTCACTCTGGACTCGGTCCGCGCGACGGTCGGCATCGTGCCCGAGGAGAGCTTCCTGTTCTCGGAGTCGGTCCGCACCAACATCGCCTACGGCCGCCCGGACGCCACCGACGAGCAGATCGTCGCCGCCGCGCGCGCCGCCCAGGCCGACGAGTTCGTCCGCGCGCTGCCGGACGGCTACGAGACCAAGGTCGGCGAGCAGGGGCTGACCCTCTCCGGCGGTCAGCGCCAGCGCATCGCCCTGGCCCGGGCGATCCTCACCGACCCCCGGATCCTGCTGCTGGACGACGCCACTTCGGCCGTCGACCCGCAGGTCGAGGCGGAGATCCACGACGCGCTGCGCTCGGTGATGACCGGCCGCACCACCCTGCTGATCGCCCACCGCCGCTCGACCCTCCAACTCGCCGACCGGATCGCCGTGCTGGACCAGGGCCGGCTGCTGGACCTCGGCACCCACGAGGAACTCGAAGCCCGATGTCCCCAGTACCGGGCCCTGATCACCGACCCCGAGGCGGGACCCACCCCCGGGCCCCGGCCCGCGTCCGAGCTCCTGGACGGCCAGGGCGAGCGGACCGAACAGCTCGAACAGCCCGAGCGGACCGAACACCCGGAACAGCCCGAGCGGACCGAAGGCCCGGAACAGCCGGACCAGGGCGAGCGGACCGAACACCCCGGCCGACCGGCCCCCGCACTCGCCACCCCCGCCCTCGCCAAGGCGGCCCGCACCGCCGACCCCGATCTGCTGGACAAGGTCGCCGCCCTTCCGCCGGCCACCGACGCCCCCGCCGTCCCCCGCGCCGAGGCCGAGGCCGGTGACCCCGACTTCAGCCTGGGCCGGCTGCTGCGCCCCTTCCGCGTCCCGCTGCTGATCGCCCTGCTGCTGGTCGCCCTCGACGCGGCGGCCGGGCTGGTGCTGCCGGTGCTGATCCGGCACGGCATCGACGAGGGCGTCCGCAAGGGCCTGATGTCCGGCGTCGCGGTGGCCTCGATCACCGCGCTGGTCGTGGTGTTGCTGGACTGGCTGGTGCAGAGCGCCGAGAACCGGGTCAGCGGCCGTACCGGCGAGCGGGTGCTCTACACCCTCCGGCTCAAGATCTTCGCCCACCTCAACCGGCTCGGCCTGGACTACTACGAGCGCGAGCTGACCGGCCGGATCATGACCCGGATGACCACCGACCTGGACTCGCTGACGTCCTTCCTGCAGACCGGCATGGTCACCGCCGTGGTCAGCCTGCTGACCTTCGCCGGGATCTTCGCGGCCCTGCTGATCATCGACGCCGGCCTGGCCCTGGTGGTCTTCGCCGTACTGCCGCTGCTGGTGATCGCCACCCTGGTGTTCCGGAAGAAGTCCAAGGACCAGTACGAGCGCTCCCGCGACCTGATCAGCACGGTCAACGCGGACCTGCAGGAGAACGTGGCCGGCATGCGGATCGTCCAGGCGTTCCGCCGGCTCGACACCAACACCGACCGCTTCGTGGCCCGCGGCATCGCCTACCGCGAGGCCCGGGTCCGGGCGCAGTTCTACATATCGCTGTACTTCCCGTTCGTCCAGTTCCTCTCCAGCGTGGCCGCCGCACTGGTGCTGATCGTGGGTGCCGCCCGGGTGGACGCGGGCACGCTGACGGTCGGCGCGCTGGTCGCGTACCTGCTGTACATCGACCTGTTCTTCGCCCCGGTCAACCAGCTGTCCCAGGTGTTCGACGGCTACCAGCAGGCCTCGGTGGGCCTCGGCCGGATCCGCGAGCTGCTGCGCACCCCGACCACCACCGCCGAGGCGGCCGACCCGGTCCCGGTGCCGGAGGGGCTGCGCGGGGAGATCAGCTTCGAGGGCGTCGGCTTCGCCTACAACGGCGGCGCGGACGGCGCGCCGGAGGTGCTGAGCGGCGTCGACCTGCACATCCCCGCCGGTCAGACGGTGGCGCTGGTCGGCGAGACGGGCGCGGGCAAGTCGACGCTGGTCAAGCTGGTCGCGCGGTTCTACGACGCGACCGCGGGCACCGTCCGGGTGGACGGGGTGGACCTCACCCGCTACGACCTGGCCGAGTACCGCCACCGCCTGGGCGTGGTGCCGCAGGAGGCGTACCTGTTCGCGGGCACGGTCCGCGAGGCGATCGCGTACGGCCGGCCGGACGCCTCGGCGGCCGAGGTGGAGGCGGCGGCCCGGGCGGTCGGCGCGCACGACATGATCGTCCGGCTGTCCGACGGCTACGACCACGAGGTCGCGGGCCGCGGCCGGAACCTCTCGGCGGGCCAGCGCCAGCTGATCGCGCTGGCCCGGGCCGAACTGGTCGACCCGGACATCCTGCTGCTGGACGAGGCCACCGCCGCGCTCGACCTGGCCACCGAGGCCGCGGTCAACCAGGCCGCGGACCGGCTCAGCGGCGGCCGCACCACCCTGGTCATCGCCCACCGGCTGACCACCGCCGAACGCGCGGACCGGGTGGTCGTGCTGGACCACGGCCGGGTGGTCGAGGACGGCACCCACACCGAACTGCTCGCCCTGGGCGGGACGTACGCCCGGCTCTGGCAGGCGTTCATCGCGGACGGCCACCCGGCACCGGCCGAGCCGGTCGCCGCCGGCTGATCCGACCGCCCGCGTGCCCGCCCGCCCCTTCGACCGGGGGCGGGCAGGCACGCCGTGCGTCAGGCCGCGATCAGCGAGGCCAGCAGGCCCGAGGCGTCCACCCCGCGCGGCAGGTCGCTCACCTGTCCGTCCCCGACCTCCACCACCCGCCAGCCGGAGCCGTCGGCCCGGCTGGCGAGGTCGGTGGTGACGAAGCGGCAGCCGAGTCTTCGCACCAGTGCGGGGACGTCGGTGAGGTCGGGCTCGACCCGCTGGTGCGGGGCGTCCGGATGCGGCCCGACCATGATCGGCCGGCCGTCCAGCCACCACACCCGGGCTTCCACGGCCCGTCCGTCGCCGCCCGCGACGGCTGCGGCCGGGGCGCCGTCCCGGTCCGGTCCGTCGGTGCGCTCGAACTCCTCGTACCGCCGCAGCACCACCCCGCCGGCCAGGAACTCACCCTGCAGCTCGACGAACCGCCCGACCACCCGGCCGACGGTCGCCAGGTCCGCCAACTCCGGTACGTAGCAGGCCTCGTGCCACTCGTGCTTGCGTGACTTCACGTAGTCCTTGACGATCGCCGGCCCGCTGCCGCCGAGCCGGGCCGCGGCGTCCGCCAGCTCCGCCGGGGTGGGCGCCGCCGTCCCGTCGGACGGGATCCACACGCTGGGCGGGGTCGCCCCCTCGAACACCCCGTACCAGCCGGGGAGTTCGTGCGCCGCCGCGTATCCGGGCGCACTGGTCAGCAGGTTGCCGCCGCGGGCGGCGAGCGCGGCGGCGAACTCGGCGTACCGGCCGGAGGGGAGCATCCAGCCCCGGTACCAGAGCGGCCCGCTGCCCCGGGGCACCCGCCGGACGGCCTCCTCGGCGTGTCCGGCGAGCAGCGCGTCGTGGTCGACCAGATGGTGCTCGCCGCCCAACTCCCTTGTCAGCCGGGCCTCCCAGGTGAAGTGCGGATCGGGCCGGCGCGGATTGAGCGGATCGGCGGGGAAGATGATCGAGGGTACGGGCATGGCGGTCAGGGTACGGCGGGCGGGCCGTCCCCGGCTGCCGCTCGGCGGCGGTCCGGTGCTGGGGGCGGGGTCAACTGGGCTTCCGGGGCGGTGAATCCGGTCGACGCCCGGTCCGGGCGCTGTCAGAGTGTCCCGATGCGAAGACTGCTGCGACCGCGTACCCGCGTTCCCCGTCAGGCCGCCCGCACGGTGGTCCTGGACGGGAACGGCTCGGTGTTCCTGCTCCGTTCGGACAACGACGAGGTCGGCGTCCACTGGACCATGCCCGGCGGCGGACTGGAACCGGGCGAGACCCCGCAGGCCGGCGCCCGGCGCGAGCTGTGGGAGGAGACCGGCTGGATCGACCTCGAACCGGGCCCGCTGCTCTGCACCTGGGAGCACGACTTCACCTGGCACGGCACCCCGGTCCGCCAGCACGAGCACATCTTCCTCACCACCGGACCGCACCGCGGCCCGGTCGGCGACGTCAGCGCGGTGCACGCCCAGGACCGGATCCTCGACTGGCGCTGGTGGACCGAGGCCGACCTCGCCGACGAGCACGCCGACGCCCTCTGGCCGCCCCGGCTGCCGGAGTTGCTGGAATCCGTCCGCGCGGGCTGGGCGGTCGACGGGCGCCCTCCGGTGCCCGTCGACCTCGGTTACCTCCCGAACGCCCGCTAGCCCGGGCCGCGCCCGCCGCGGCGGGGCGCCCGGCCGGTCGGCCCGGCCGGACCGGGTGCCCAGCCGTGCAGGTCCAGCTCCCGGTCGTGCAGCGCCCAGGGGTTCATCCGCACCGTCAGCCGGGCGTCGGCGAGTTGCTCGACGGTGAGCCCGGTCTCGGTGACCAGTTGTTCGGTCGACACCGAGACCGCGATGGCGGGACGCCAGGACGGCAGCACGACCAGGCTGGTGCCGCGCCCGACCCGGATCGGCTCCGCGGCCACCCGGACCGGCGTCCGCTCCTCCGGGCGGCCGACGGCCTCCGGCTGGACCGGGCTGCCGCCGATCAGGATGCCGAGCGGCGGTTCGGCCCGGGCCGCGCCGGTCCAGGACACGTCGGCCGGGGGTGCTTCGGTCCAGGACACGTCGGTCCGGGATGCGTGGCCCCCGAACGCCGGGGATCCGGCCCCGGCGACAGCGCGGGCGTCCGTCACGGCCCGAGCCTCCGTCACGGCCCAGGCGTCCGCCGGGGGCGTGCGATCGGCGGACGCCCCCGTTGCACCGCCCGGTTCACTTACCCGTCCGGCACTCTGTGACCCCGCTCCGGCCGGGTCGGTCGCGGCCGTCTCCCGTGCGATCGCCTCCTGCCCGGTCGGGTCGGCCTGGGGATGCATCCGGCGCAGTCGGCGGGAGGGCGACGGCCGTCGCGAGGCGAGGCTCCGGAGCTCCTCGCGCGTCGAACGCGGCACCAGCGCGGGCCGGTTGGCCTCCGGCGACGGCGCCTGCTGGAGCCGGACGAACCCCGGCCCGGCCTCCTCGACGGGGGCGTCGGCGCCAGCGGTCCTGGCCGAGACCGGGGCCTCCTCCGCGGTCTCGCCGAGCAGCGTCCGCACCTGCGCGACCGACTGCCGGCCCGAGGCCGCCAGTTCGGCGAGCGAGCGCTCCGGCGCGCGCCCGGTCCGCAGCCGGTCGGCGAGCGTCGCGCGGAGCCGGGCCGCCGTCGCGTCGCCGTCGCCGTCGCCGTCGCCGGCGACGGCGTGGCGGAGCTGTGCCTCGACGTCCTCCGGGGTGCGCGGCTGCGGCACCGAGTCGTGGCGGGCCGGGGCGCCTTCGGCCGCGGCGGCGATGGAGCAGATCGGCGCCGCCGGAGCGGGCGGTCCGGGCCGTCCCGGCGGGGCTGGCGTCCCGTCGGCCGGGGGCGGGGTACCGGCGCCGCCTCCGGGCGGGCCGGGCAGGGCGGGGTCGGTGGAGCTGGGGTGGAGCGAGGTCATCGGCGGGCCCTTCGGGGGACGGTCCCGACGATCCTCCCGCACCGCGCGATCAGCTCCAAGCGTCATTCCCGGGCGTGTGCGCGCGAGTACGGAGTGATCGTCGGCGGACCGGCGGCGCTCCCTACCAGGCGTATCGGCTCAACTGCCGGGCGCGACGAAGCCCTTGAGGTCGGCGAGTACCGCGTTGGCCGCCGTGACGCCGAGCCCGAGGAACCAGGTCTCGTCCGAAACCGGCCGGGCCTGACCGGACTTGACCGCGCCGAGCGTCTTCCAGAGTGCGCCTCCGAGCACCGCGTCCTGGTTGGTCGAACTGGGGCTGCCGTACACGCCGTAGAAGATCCAGTCGGCGTCGGCCTTGTCGATCTGCTCCGGGCTGACCTCCACCGCGAGTTCCCTGACCTGCTCGATCGCGGGCTGCGGCAGCGGCACGTCGGTGAGGACGGTGCCGATGAAGGAGAGCTCGGCGTAGAGCCTGGTGCGGCCCGGCATGAAGCGCAGCGGCGTGATGGTGGGCCGCTTGCCGCCGAGTCCGGTGCCGATCGCGGTGGCGGCCGCCTGGTAGGCGTCGAGCTGCGCCTTGGCCTCGGCCTGCAGGCCGAACGGGCTGGCGTTGAGCAGGAAGTTCTGCTTCCAGGGGTAGCCGGGGCGCAGCGAGAAGACGGTGGGTGCGATCTTCGACAGCTGGGCGTACTGGTCCTGGGCGCGCAGCTGACTGCCGAGGATCAGGTCGGGCTTGAGTGCGGCGATCGCCTCCAGGTTGAGGCTGTTGATGGTGCCGACGGCGGCCGGGTTGCCGGCCTTGTCCTTGAGGTAGGAGGGCAGCGACTTGGAACCGTCGGTGTGGACGACGCCGACCGGCTGGATGCCGAGCGAGACGACGTTGTCGAGTTCGCCGGTGTCCAGCACCACGACCCGGGTGGGCTTGGCGGGGATGACGGTCTCGCCCATGGCGTGCTTGACGGTGCGCGGGTAGACGCCGGGGGCGGCGTCGGTGCCGAAGTCCTTCATCTTCTCGATGACGCTGGCGTAGTCGTCGCCGCCCTGTTTGACCGACTTCTGGTCGGGCGAGCCGCCGCCCGGCTTCGTACCGCCACTGCCGCCGCTGCTTCCAGTGCCGCCCGAGCTGCCGCAGGCGGTGAGGAGTCCGCCGAGGCCGAGCACGGCGGCGCCGGTCACCCCGGCGGTGAGGAAGCGGCGGCGGGTGGGGGTGCGGCGGGCGGGGGTCGGGCCGTCGGAGTCGGGGGCCACGCGACGCTCCTTCACGGGTCGGGACCGGGCGATCGAGGTTAGGTGAGGCAAACCTACCTTGCTGCCTGCTGTACCTCTCGTACAGGGGTGCTCGCCGGGGAGTCAAAAGTCATCGTAAGTGCATAAAATCACCAAGAGTTGGTCTATTCAACCTTCCGCATCCGCCTTAGAGTGCGCTGGTGTTTGATCAGCAGCTCTCAGAGCACACAAGCAGCGGCCGGGCAATGGCGCCCGGCGCTCCGCAGGGTGCCCCGGTCAGTGGCACCAGTGGTGGCGTCCCCGAATCGGGGACGGCTGGGGGAGCGGGGGACAAGGGCCTGCGGGGCAACTCGGTCGGCCTGCTGGGCAGCGTGGTGCTGGGCGTCTCGACGGTCGCCCCGGTCTACTGCCTGACCGCGACGCTCGGGCCGACGGTCACCGCGGTCGGCGTCCGGATGCCGGCCGTGTTCCTGGCCGGCTTCCTGCCGATGCTGCTCGTCGCGTTCGCGTACAAGGAGCTGAACAAGGACTTCCCGGACTGCGGAACGTCCTTCACCTGGACGGTCAAGGCCTTCGGCCCCCGGGTCGGCTGGATGGCGGGCTGGGGGCTGACCGTCGCGACCATCATCGTGCTCTCCAACCTGGCCGGGGTCGCGACGAACTTCCTCTACCTGATGCTCGGTGAGATGACCGGCAGCGACTGGATCGCCGGACTCGACCAGAACAAGGCCGTCCACCTGCTCACCGTGGTCCTGCTCATCGCCGGTGCCACCGCGATGAGTTACCGCGGGATGACGGCCACCAAGTGGTTCCAGTACGGCCTGGTCGGCCTCCAACTGGCCGTGCTGCTGCTCTTCTCGGCCATCGCGATCGGCAAGGCCGCCACCGGCGGGCTGCCCGACTCGATCGGCTTCTCCTTCTCCTGGCTCAACCCGCTCCAGGTCGGCTCGTTCAGCGCGTTCACCGCCGGACTGTCGCTGTCGATCTTCATGTACTGGGGCTGGGACACCTGCCTCACCATGAACGAGGAGACCCTCGGCAGCGCCAGGACCCCGGGCCGGGCCGCGATGATCTCCATGGTCACCCTGGTCGGCTCGTACCTGCTGGTCGCGATCGCGGCCCAGATGTTCGCGGGCGTCGGCAGCACCGGCAACGGCCTCGGCAACCCGGAGACCGCCGACAACGTCTTCGCCGCGCTCGCCCGCCCGGTGCTGGGCTCGCCGTGGAGCATCCTGCTGTTCCTGGCCGTCGTCGCCAGCGCCGCCGCGAGCCTGCAGACCACCTTCATCCCGGTGGCCCGCACCCTGCTCGCGATGAGCGCCTACCGCGCCGTGCCGCCGCGCTTCGGCGCCGTCCACCCGCGCTTCCGTACCCCGGGCTACGCCACCGTCGCGGCCGGTGCGGCCACCGCCGTGTTCTACGTCGGCATGAGCCTGATCAGCGAGAACGTCGTCCAGGACACCATCCTGGCGCTCGGTCTGATGATCTGCTTCTACTACGCCCTCACCGCGTTCTCCTGCGCCTGGTACTTCCGCCGCTCGCTCCGCGGCAGCCTCCGCGACCTGCTGCTCAAGGGCGCCGCCCCACTGCTCGGCGGCCTTCTGCTCAGCGCCGTCTTCCTGCAGACCCTCACCGACGCGTGGTCCCCCGACTACGGCAGCGGCGCGCTGTTCGGCATCGGCTCGGTGTTCGTGATCGGCGTCGGCATCCTGCTGCTCGGCGCCGGCCTGATGACCTGGTACGGCCTGGTCCGCCCCGAGTTCTTCCGCGGCGAGACGCTGCGCAAGGACACCCCCGCCCTGGTGGTGGAGGACTGACGCTATCGTGGGAGCCATGAAGCGCTTCGTGGGCCTGTGCTGGTGGCCGTCCTAGGACGGCCACCACACTCGCCTGACCAGGGCCGTCCGGGATGGACGGCCCTGTCGCGTTTCCCCACGGGACGGGCCCCGCGCCCCGGACGGCCGCCACCACCGCCGTACCGAGGGAGAAACCCGATGACCGCCAGCACCTCCGAGCTGACCACGTCCGACCTGGACGCCCCCGGCCCGAACGCCTCAGAGTCGACCAGCCCCGTCCTGACGGCCGCTGACCTGATCGCCGACCCGGGCGCCCACCGCGTCCTCACCGGCGACCGCCCCACCGGCCCGCTCCACCTCGGCCACTACTTCGGCACCCTGCGCAACCGGGTCCGGCTCCAGGACCAGGGCGTCGAGATGTTCGTCCTGGTCGCCGACTACCAGGTCATCACCGACCGCGACATCGCCGACCGGCTCGCCGAGCACACCGAGAACCTCGTCCTCGACTACCTCGCCGCCGGCCTCGACCCCGACCGGGCCACGATCTTCGCCCACAGCGCCGTCCCCGCCCTCAACCAGCTGCTGCTGCCCTTCCTCAGCCTGGTGAGCGTCGCCGAACTGAGCCGCAACCCCACCGTCAAGGACGAGATCGCCCATTCCAGCCAGGCCGCCGTCAACGGACTGATGTTCACCTATCCCGTGCACCAGGCCGCCGACATCCTGTTCTGCAAGGCCGACCTCGTCCCGGTCGGCCTGGACCAGCTGCCCCACCTCGAAGTCGCCCGCACCGTCGCCCGCCGCTTCAACGAGCGCTACCCGCACGCCGACGGCAGCGCCGTCTTCCCCCGCCCCCGGGCGCTGCTCTCCGACGCCCCGATGCTGCTCGGCACCGACGGCGGCAAGATGAGCAAGAGCCGCGGCAACGCCGTCGCCCTCGGCGCCGACGAGGACGAGACCGCCCGGATCATCCGCGGCGCGAAGACCGACGCCGACCGCCGCATCACCTACGACCCGACCGCCCGCCCCGAGGTCTCCGGCCTCGTCCTGCTCGCCGCGCTCTGTCAGGACCGCCTCCCGGAGGAGATCGCCGAGGAGATCGGCGACGGTGGCGCGGCTGCCCTCAAGCGCACCGTCATCGAGTCGGTCAACGAGCACTTCCGTCCGCTGCGCGCCCGCCGCGCCGACCTCGCCGCCGACCGCGGCCACCTGCGGCAGGTCCTGCGCGCCGGCGCCGAACGCGCCAACGCCATCGCCGACGCCACCCTCGCCGAGGTGCGGGAGGTGATGGGCGCGATCTGAAGGGCCCTCAACCCGCACGGACCCACCGCGGTCCGCCCGTCCACGGACATCGGCCGGTCGACCGGCGGGCATATCGTCACCGGGCGGCCTCGACCACACCCCGAGGCCGCCCACAGCCCCGCCCCTTCCCCGAAAGGCCCGGTCCATGGACCAGCACCCCACCACGCCCGGCCAGGGACTGACCCGCCCGCCGCAGCTGCGCCCCGGCGACCACATCGCCGTCGTCGCCCCCAGCGGCCCGATCGACCCCCAGCGGCTCACCGCCGGCTGCGCGCTCCTCCGCTCCTGGGGCCTGCGCGTCACCGTCGCCCCGCACGTGCTCGACACCCACCCCGCCCTCGGCTACCTGGCCGGCCCCGACGTCGACCGCGCCGCCGACATCCAGGACGCCTGGCTCGACCCCACCGTCGACGCCGTCATCTGCGCCCGCGGCGGCTACGGCGTCCACCGGATCGTCGACCTGCTCGACTGGACCGCGATGCGCGCCGCCCGGCCCAAGCCCTTCATCGGCTTCAGCGACGTCAGCTCCCTGCACGAGGCCTTCGCCCAGCGCCTCGGACTCGCCACTCTCTACGGGCCGATGGCCGCCGCCTCCTCCTTCATCGAGGACGGACCCACCGCAGAACACCTGCGCCGGACCCTCTTCGACCCCGCCGCCACCACCGTCCTCACCTCGCCCACCGCCGGCGCGCTCGTCCCCGGCCGCGCCCACGGCGTCACCGCCGGAGGATGCGTCCACGTCCTCGCCGCCGAGCGCGGCACCCCCGCCGCCCGCCCCTCCTACAGGGGCAGCATCCTGGTCCTCGAGGACGTGAACGAGCACCCGTACCAGCTCGACCGCCTGCTCACCCAGTTCCTGCGCTCCGGCGCCCTCGACGGCGTGGCCGGCATAGCCCTCGGCTCCTGGGAGGGCTGCGGACGGCCCGAGCGGGTCCGCGACGTGATGCTCGACCGCCTCGGCGGGCTCGGCGTGCCCGTGCTCTGGGAACTGGGCTTCGGCCACTGCCCGTCCACCCTCACCGTCCCGCTCGGCGTCCCCGCCGTGCTCGACGCGGACGCCGGCACCCTCACCTTGGATCAGCCCGCCCTCGTCCCCGTTTCGGTCCCCGCTCCCGTGCGCGCCTGAGCCTGAGTGCGTGAGTGTCTGAGTGCCCGAGTCCAAGCCCGAGTCCGAGTCCGAGCCTGGGCCCGCCGTCGGGCCCGGGCCAGTGAGTAGGGTGCGGCCATGAACGAGGACCGCCTCACCGCCCTTGCCCTCGGACTCCTCCGCGGCCCGGGCAGCAACGCCCGTACGATCCTCGGACTTGTCGGCCCGCCCGGAGCCGGCAAGTCCACCCTCGCCCGCCACCTCGTCGCCGCGGTCGAACGCGTCGAAGGCCCCGGCACGGCCGCGTACCTCCCGCTCGACGGCTTCCACCTCTCGGCCGCCCAGCTCGACCGCCTCGGACTGACCCACCGCAAGGGCGCCCCGGCCACCTTCGACGCCCACGGCTACGTCGCCCTGCTGCGCCGGGTCGCCGCCGACCGCTTCCAGGACATCTACGTCCCCGACTTCGACCGCACCCTGGACGAACCGGTCGCCGCCCGCCACGTCGTCCGCCCGCACACCCGCCTGGTCATCACCGAGGGCAACTACCTCGCCGCCGCGGACGCCCCCTGGCCGGACGCCCGCCGACTGCTGCGCGAACTCTGGTACGTCGACACCGACGACACCGTCCGCGAGCACCGCCTGCTCCGCCGCCACCGCGATGGCGGCCGGGACGAGGCCACCGCGCTGCGCTGGGTCACTGGCAACGATCACCCCAACGGCGAGTACGTGAAGCAGGGCCGTGCGATCTGCACCCGGACCGTCCCCGGGACCGGTTTGCCCCAGGCGCCGGAGAGGGGTAGTGTTTCCTAGTCGCTCGGCAGGGAGCACCGGACACGCATTGGCGCGGACGGTCCCGGAGCGGCCAATCCCTTGAAACACCACTTCCGGTTCGTGCCGGTCGTTTCGCTTTTCGCGTGGCGGCTCGGTGCTTATTCGGCGTGCGCCTTTTATCGGATTGCAGCTGGATTCGCTTTTCGGAGCGGGGTTCGGCTAGAGTTTGAAACGTCGGACAGGGCGTCAAGCCCCGGAAGACACCGGCGAGTTGGATGAACGAAGCCCCGGAAACGGAGCGGAAAACATCTGATAAGCTGGGAACACGAAAGAACGAAGCGCCCGGAGGGCCCGCTGGAAGGCGGCTCGAAGGAAGTGTCCGTTCCTTGAGAACTCAACAGCGTGCCAAAAGTCAAC